>JAFSWW010000032.1 GCA_017444345.1 Synergistaceae bacterium
ATTTTCTACATGATGACGGTTTTCATATATATCTTTATCATATTGTCGCTGCTTTTTACGATTTTTCTTGGGAGGAATAACAATTTCAATTTCCGCCTCAGTAACCTGTTTTATAACATTATCAGTATCATACCCTCTATCCGCCAAAAGATAATCAGCATCGATACCCTCAATAAGTTCACCTGCCCTTGAACAGTCAGCAACGGTTCCCTCTGTAACAATGACGCGAACAGGCATTCCAAATGAATCTACCGCTATGTGAATTTTCGTATTGAGCCCCTTTTTGTACGACCCATAGCTTGGCTGCCTCCTACTGCTCCGGCTGCGTGAGGGTGAACTTTGATATAAGAAGCGTCTATCATAAGCCATTCAAAATCAGGGTCCTGAACAAATAAATTAAATAGCATTTCCCAAACACCTTTATCACGCCATCTGCAGAAACGACGATGAGTGTTTTTCCAGTCACCATAATCCGGCGGCAAATCCCGCCATGGGGCACCTGTTCTTAAAATCCAAATAACGGCATTAATAAACTGTCGATTATTACGAGCCTGACCACCACGCTTGCCTTTTTGACCTGGTAAATAATCTTTCAATAATTTCCATGCCCGCTCAGATATGTCATGTCTATGAAGTTCTGATTTCATAAATTTTCTTCACCCTTAATAAAAATTTTTTATAGACTATCATATATTTCCTATTCTGACGACACCGTCTATGAGGCTTATAACGTACATGATTATATAATATTTTGCAGCTGTAAAATTTGCGTGCTCTATTATAAAAATGTGTGCTGAAAAATTGCGATATAACAAAAAATTTTTGTTTTGTGACTCATTGCTATAACCGGAAAAAATAAATATTCTTGTAGCTGTAAAACTTACCATCTCACATAAAAATTTATTATAATTTACGAATATTTTATAACAGGGGTGAAAATTTTTACTCGTATTAATATTATTCTTGTAGCTGTAAAATCTCACTCTCTCACATAAAAATTTTATTATAATTTACGAATATTTTATAACAATGGCGAAAATTTTTACTCGTATTTATGAAGCTATAAATATTATTGCAACTGTAAAAATATTATAATTCTAACATGAATATTTTATAGCAGGAGGGATAAATTTTAATGAGGCTTGATAAATTCTTAAAGCTAGCAAGACTCGTAAAACGCAGAACAGCCGCGCAGGAAATGATCGAACTCGGTGCAGTGCGCTTAAATGGTCGTGAGTGCAAATCTTCAAGTGAAGTAAACGAGGGCAGTATTATAGAAATAGCATATATAAATCGTGTCTTGAAAGTCAAAGTTTTATGTGCAGACGAGGCAATTTTGAAGCGTCCTAAAGCAATTTCTTGGGAACAAATCGACGAACGCGCAGTAAAGCCCGACGAATTACCATTTTAAAAATTTCGTTACCCGTTTATAATAGCACAAATAAAAATTTTATATTTATCAGGAGGTTTTATTAAATGGCATTAATAGTTGGAGTTCATGGACGTGAAATTCTTGACTCTCGCGGAAATCCTACAGTTGAAGTTGATGTTCAGCTTGATGACGGTTCATTTGGAAGAGCGGCAGTTCCTTCGGGAGCATCTACAGGCGTTCACGAGGCTTTAGAACTTCGCGACAAAGAGGCACGTTACGGCGGTAAAGGCACTCAGCACGCAGTCAATAACGTAAACGAGAAAATCGCCCCGGAGTTAGTCGGCTGTTATGATGCAGACGATCAATTTGCAGTCGATAAAGCTATGATCGAACTTGACGGCAGCGACGGTAAAAAGAATCTCGGCGCAAATGCAATTTTAGGCGTATCAATGGCAACAGCAAGGGCAGCAGCAGAGAGTCACGGGTTACCGCTTTATAAGTGGCTCGGAGGAGTCGGCGGCGCATTACTTCCTACTCCCATGATGAACGTTATCAACGGCGGAGCTCATGCTGATTCTACAGTCGATTTTCAGGAATTCATGATTGTACCTCACAGCGGAGTAAATTTTGCTGAGGCTTTGAGAATGGGCGCAGAAGTTTATCACGCACTCAAGAGCTGCACAAAGGCCCGCGGATATTCTACAGGTGTAGGCGATGAAGGCGGATTCGCTCCTAATCTCAAGAATAACGAGGAAGCACTTGATTTATTAATGGAAGCAGTTAATAAGGCAGGTTATAAGCCCGGTGATGATGTGAGTTTTGCATTAGACGTAGCGTCAAGTGAATTCTTTGTCCCCGAAAAAAATAAATACGTCTTCAGTAAGAGCGGCGGAGCTGAATATACTTCGGGCGAACTCGTTAAACTTTATGAGAAACTCGTAGCAAATTATCCCGTTATTTCAATTGAAGACGGCTGTGCTGAAGATGACTGGGAAGGCTGGGCGGAACTTACTGCGGCACTCGGCAAGAAAATTCAGTTGGTCGGCGATGACTTATTTGTAACGAATCCTAAAATCTTAGCTCGCGGAATCTCTGAAGGTGTAGCAAATGCAGTACTCGTGAAATTAAATCAGATCGGTACAGTCAGCGAGACTCTTCAAGTTATCCAAATGGCAGCGGATTCGGGTTATGCGGCAGTAGTTTCTCACCGTTCGGGCGAGACAGCGGACACGTTTATTGCAGATTTGGCAGTTGCGACTCGTGCAGGCCAGATAAAGACGGGCACCGTGGCAAGAACTGACAGAATCGCGAAATACAATCAGTTAATCAGGATCGAGGAAGAACTCGGAGACGCAGCAAAATACGCAGGACTCGCGAAATATTCACCGATGTGGAAATAAGTAATTAATAAATTTTTCAGGAGGTAATTTTTTCAGACATGGCAGAATCAACAACAGCTGTAAATGTTTGCGGGGGCGGCGGAGCTCCTGCAGGTTCAGGAACTGGCGGCGGCGGCGGTGATGCTGGTGCGGCTGCTCAGGGCGGCGGACTCATGGGAATGTTATTCCCGCTTGCAATATTTGTATTAATATTTTATTTCTTCATTATCAGACCTCAAAGAAAACGGGATAAACAGCATAATAACATGATTGCGAGCATAAATCGCGGCGACGAAATTGTAACAATAGGCGGTTTCATGGGAACAGTCAGAGAAGTAAGAGAAGACTCTTTCCAGATTGAAATCGCCGAGGGTGTAAGAGTTCGAATTCTTAAATCAGCAGTACAGACAAAGCGGGCTTCTAACAACACGGCAAATGCTGCTAATCAGGGGGCAACGGCTTAAATGCTCTCAAATAGAACTAGACTTTGGCTTGTAATTATTGTGCTGATTGCGGCGGGTGCTTTCGTATGGTACGCAAGAAATGATATTAATCTCGGCTTAGATCTTAAGGGCGGGGCTCATATCGTTTTGCAGGCAAAAGACACCCCGGAGAATCCCGTGCGTGATGACAGCATTGACAGACTCTTGGCAGTCCTTAGAAATCGTATAGATCAATACGGAGTAGCCGAGCCCATAATCCAGAAAAGCGGATCAGATAGAATCATTGTAGATTTACCCGGCATTCAAGACCCAGCAGCAGCTCTTGAATTAATCGGACGTACTGCACAAATGGATTTCAGAGAAGTACTTGAGACAAACGGGACTCCTCCTCCTGCTCCTATTCGCAGCAATTATGATAATGACGTACAATTTGCGGACGCTCAAGATCGCTGGCAAAAAGCAGTCGCACAAATGGCAAACTCAAGCGCAGATTTTCAGGCCAAGACAGCGAACACTCCCGGCTCAATCGTCGCAGAAGGTGAAGAGGCAGGAAGATATTATTTACTCGGGCCGGTGCTTTTATCGGGTAAAGACTTAATCAACGCAGCAATGAATCCCGACAGCTTAGGCCGCATGGGAGTATCTCTTGAGTTCAATTCTAACGGCGCAAATTTATTCGAGCAGGCTACGGCAAGATTAATCGGCAAACAATTAGCAATCGTGCTTGATAACGTAGTAATATCTGCTCCAGTCGTTCAGGACAGAATCGCGGGCGGTCATGCTCAAATTACAGGAAGATTTACGAACGAAGAAGCAGGAAGACTCGCAATTATGTTGAAGGCCGGAGCTTTACCCGTTGCAGTAGAGATCGCAGAAAATAGATCAGTCGGTCCGAGCTTAGGAGCTGACTCAGTCAGACAGGGACTCGAAGCTGGCTTATTCGGCGCGGGAATGGTACTCGTTTTCATGCTGCTGTATTATCACTTCAGGGGACTCGCGGCTGACTTGGCACTTGCTGTAACAGTTTTGCTTATTTTTGCGGGCTTGATTGCATTTAACGCTACTTTGACATTACCCGGCATCGCTGGAATTATTTTGACACTGGGAATGGCTGTAGACGGCAACGTTTTAATTTATGAGCGCATAAAAGAAGAACAGAACTCAGGCAAAACTCCTTTAGCAGCACTTGACTCAGGATTCAGAAAGGCAATTGTTACGATTTTAGACTCGAATATAACGACTTTAATCGCAGCACTTGTATTATTTTATTTCGGGTCAGGTTCAGTGAGGGGATTCGGCGTAACTCTTTCTATAGGACTTGTTGCGAGCGTCTTTGCTAATATCGTAGTAACCCGCGCAATCTTGCAATTATTCGTTAAAAGCGGAAAGGAGATAATCAGAAGGAAATGAGCAGCATATTAAATCTAAATTTTGACTTCATGAAACACAGAAGAATAGCTCTGACTATCAGCCTTATATTAGTAATTGCGAGTATAATTCTGCTTTTAACAAGAGGACTCAATCTGGGAATTGACTTCACGGGCGGAAATGTAATTCAGACTGAATTTGAGACTCGGCCGGATATTGCACAGGTCAGAAATATAATATCAAGTGTCGCAGCAAAAGGGGCAATGATTCAGCATTTCGGCGAGAAGGGCATAATCATACGCACAAATGAAGACACAGAACAGAGTCGCGAGGCAATTATTAAGACATTGCAGACAAATTTTAAGGATGTCAAGATTACAGGCTTCGAGAAGGTCGGCCCTGTTGTCGGCGGAGAATTAAGACGGCAGGCAATTATAGGCGTGTCTATTGCACTTGTTGCGATATTGATTTATATCACGTTGAGATTTCAATTTAGATTCGCAGTAGTAAGTGTAGTGCCTCTAGTTCATGATGTATTAATCGCGCTGGGATTCTTCAGCATTACACAAATGGAGATCTCATCGTCATTTATTGCGGCGATTCTCACAATCGTGGGCTATTCGTTGAACAACACAATCATAATTCTTGACAGAGTCCGCGAAAACTGGGGCAATCTTTCACGCGAAGGAATCGAAAATCTCGTGAATAAATCCCTAAATCAGACTCTATCACGAACTATTAACACGACTTTAACGACTTTATTCCCCGTTATTGCTCTATGTGTATGGGGCGGCCCCGTCTTGATGGCGTTCAGTTACGCGATGTTAGTAGGAATTATCGCAGGTACTTGGAGTTCTATATTTGTAGCAACCGGCTTATTAGTCGAATGGAACAAGAAGTAAAGTTATATAAAAATTTGCCGGGAGTCTTAGAGATTCCCGGTTTTATTTTGTTGTTTTGACTGCCAGCGTTTAAGATCCTTGATTAATTGCCCTGTTCTTATTTTTGCGCCCTCATTGTCTAAATGAAGATGTGAATCATAAAAATATTTATACGGGATAAAGTAATCACGATAATTTGATATTACTTCGCACTCAACCCGCGACTCCAGCTCACGTTGAAATTTATCGTATTCTTCTTTAGGCGGCGTAAATTCATTTTCTAAGATAGGATAACCGGCAATTAAGAAAGTCGCACCCTTGCTCTTGATATATGCATTATATTTATTAAGCCGATTTACGCATCTATCATTAATTTCAGGAACTTTAACCTTAGAATCTCGAAAATCTCCCCTGTTTACCTCAGGTTTTTCCGGTATATCGCCGTATTTATTTAATGACCTTCTCGAATATGTGAATGCTTCAACTAAAGGATTCGCCTTATTCCCCTGCCGAGTAATCCATAAAGCAAAACTCCTTAGCCAGTAGCTCGGATAATATATTATCATTGTAAAATAATCTTCCTTATCTAAAATCGGCCATAAATCAAAATGATATTCAATCGTAGTCCACTCAGAAAGAGGCTCGTGTATTATTCCGTCATCAGTGAAATTTGAATGCCCGGCAATTATTATGTCTCCGCTGTTCATACTGAGTTTTGCTATATTCTCAAGAAATGAGTCAGTCATATAATAGCCGGTAAGACCTAAATTTACGACGGGCATATTCATAGCAGACTCTATCATAGCCGAATTTATGCCGTATGGTAGATTTGAATTTCCTACGATAATTATTTTAGGCTCATTTATTGATTTCAAGCGGGCAACTTTATCTATAATACTCGCGCTGTATGTCTCCTGATATTGATTGCCTACAATGAATAATCCAAACAGGAAAAATACAGGAATCGCACAAAGAAATACAACGATAAACAGCAAAATTCTACGTAAAAATTTTTTCATGTCAAATCACCGCCTATTAAAATTGGAAGTAAATAAATTCTGTGTTATCTCCCTGCAATACACCGAGCGAGCCGATAAATACCCATATAAGCAGCACATATACAGACCAGCGCAAAATTATATTTTTACTTGCAAGTTTTGACTTAAGCCACGCCGCAAAATCATCGTAATTAACTGCTAAATAATCTAATATCGCAACTGATATAATTAATGCAGCAGGTATTTGAGTATTGCCGTGTAATGACTTTATGCCTTGAATCCCGTTATATAAATATGATTTTATGTTCGTAATTCCGTCAAATAAGTGCGAAAAAATATGTATAGCTTCATTAAGAGTCTGCGTTCTGAAAAATGCCCACGCCAAACAAGTAAACGCAAATACTATAATAACACTCAAAAAATTACGCCGCCGATTTAGATTTAAGAAATTTTCTATAATTTGAGCGAGCCCGTGTACTGCTCCCCAGAGTAAAAATGTTATATTAGCTCCGTGCCATAATCCTGAAATCATGAAGGTTATTAACAAATTTATATAGTGCCGGATTTTGCCGACTCGACTCCCTCCTAAGGGAATATATACATAGTCGCGAAACCATGTACTTAACGAAATATGCCATCTTTGCCAATATTCCCGAATACTTGACGCAAAATAGGGACTCCTGAAATTTATCATTAAGTCAATTCCCAGTAACTTAGCACAGCCCCTCGCAATGTCAGAATACCCGGAAAAATCGCAGTAAATCTGTACCGCAAAGAAACCTAATAAAATTATTAACACAAAGCCGCTATACGATTCAATCTTTGCAAATCCTCCATCAACCCAGATCGCAAGACAATCAGCCACCGCAATTTTCTTGAATAGTCCCAGCAAAATTAATTTAAGCCCGTATACTCCCTGTTCATACTTGAATGAAAGCAAGCCGCAATTTTTTATCTGAGGCATTAAATTTTTTGTGCGCTCAATCGGCCCGGCCACTAACTGCGGAAAGAATGATATAAACGTTGCGTAAACTATAAAATTTCTCTCTGCTTTCTCTTGGCCTTTGTACACGTCAATAACATAGCTCAGAGTCTGGAACGTATAAAACGAAATTCCCACCGGCAATAATAATTTTAGAGTCATAGGGTGTAATTTTATGCTCGCGAACATATTTAAGAAATTTACTAGAGTCTCAGAGATAAAATTAAAATATTTGAACACGAACAGAACTCCAAGACATGACACTAACGCAATTACAAGAATTAATTTTCTCGCTGCCCTGTACTTCTCTAATAATATCGCCGCAAAATATGATACTATAGTCGTGAAGAGAATCAAGACAACATACTTTGCGTTCCAGCTCATGTAAAAATAATAACTTGCCGCAAATAATAAATAAATCCTGAATCTTTGAGGCATAAACCAGTAAAGCGCAAATACAACCGGAAAGAATACCGCAAATTGCCACGAGTTAAATAACATGTTTACACCTCGCGCAATAGTTCATAAATAAATTTTTTTGCTGTTGATGGAATTGTTGACGTTGAGAAAGTGAAATTAAATTAGTGCAGAATACGCCACGAGCCACGAGCCACGAGCCACATTATACAAATTTCCGGCCAATTTTGTCAATCCTTTCATTTAATGATTTTGTGAAAAATTTTTTTATCCGGTGAATATTTTAACGCATTCGGGATTTTAGCTCAATGAAAAATTTTGCACTCGTGATAATATAGACTCACTCAAAAAATTTAATTATTTATATTTATAGTAGGAGGGTAATTTTATCATGAAAAAACTTTTTAGCGTTATTCTTGCTCTTGTGCTTATTATGAGCGTGAGTGCTTGTGCCTTTGCGTCGGACTATGTGATTAGGATTTACTCAAATTCTAATTCAAGCGAGCGCGTTACTTGGCTCAAAAACGAGGCTAAATCAGCAGGTTTTATTATCAACATGGACGACTCGACAGTTTATAAGGGAGATACAAGCGCGATTCAACTTGCTAACGAGAATAAGGACGGCGATATAATTTTCGGTCTCAATGAAGTAAGATGGTCGCAGCTGGTCAAAGGCGATTATGAAAATCTTTCAGTCATTGATTGGACTCCTTCGTGGGCTGACAAAGTAGGCGAATATAAATATCCGGGCAAGGCATACGGGCTTGTTATACAAAATATTTTAATGCTTTACCGCACTGACGAATTCGGCACACATGGGCGAACTTTACACTTTAAGCACTGGGCGGACCTCGTAAACTGCGGCTATAAATGGTATCGTCAAGGCAGAGTCGGCGGAACTACTAACATGAATATAAATAACGCCATGTTATACGCCTTCACAGATCCTAAATCACCAGCGGGCGGAATTTCCGTAGAAGGCTGGAAAACTTTATGGAAATATTGCGCTGATGGATATTACACGGGCGACTCATACGGTTTTGACGCTCTCAATCGCGGAGATGTTCAAGTCAGTACGTTCTATTCGTCTTCATTATATGGCAATATCGACGCGGCCGGGCAGTCTTCAAAGAATCCTCTAAAGGGTACAATCAAGCCTGAAAACTGGCAGCTCGTAGAAATCGACGACGGGACATATTATATCGCTGAATATATCGGAGTCCTTGCTAATAAAAATAGAACGCCCGAACAGACCGAACACGTTAAAAAATTTGCTGAATGGTTCGGCAGTGCTGAAATTCAACGCGCATGGAGTGAAGAGTTTGACTCATATCCTTGCAACGTCGACGCGCTTTCTGACCCGGTGCCTCTGTATACTCTCAAAAATTGCGCCCTCACAAAAGTCCCCGGCACTGATATGACTTACGCCGAATATGTAGGCCTTCATTCTTCAGAGTGGACTAATATAATGACAAATTTAGGCTTTTACTGGGCAGATAATGCAAACGCACCCGCAGAACCTGACTGGAATAATTTAGACTGGGCAACACTCACACAAAAGAAGGCAAAATAAATCATGAGCGATATTTGCAGGGGACGCAAACCCGTTATAGATCTGCTTAGACTGAGTCCGGAAAAATGCCAGAAAATTTTAATCGCTGATAACGTGAGGCCGCCTTTTCTCGATGAGATTATAGAGCTCGCAAAACAAGCAAAGATTACATATCAAATTCTCAAGCCTGAAGCACTCGATAAACTTTCAGACGGAGAAAGGCATCAGGGCGTTATTTGCAAGTTGACTCAAGTTAAAGCTATTGAACTTGATGATTTCTTGAATGGACTTGATAATAATTCCCCTGCTCTTATTGTCGTGCTGGATCACATAGAAGACCCGCATAATTTAGGAGCTGTAATACGTTCGGCAGAAGCTGGCGGGGCGTTGTGCGTAATCAATGCTAAAAGAAGATCTGCGACTCCTAATGATACAGTCATAAAAACTAGTGCGGGGGCTGCGTTAAGACTCCCAGTTATACAAGTCGTGAATATAACTCGGACTCTTGAGAGACTGAAGGCCGCAAATTTCTGGACAGTCGGACTCGATTCGAACGCAAAAATTTCTATATGGTCTGAAAAATTGCCGGAACGCACAGCGCTTGTTATCGGTGCGGAAGGTGAAGGACTCTCGCGGTTAGTTCGTGAAAATTGCGATTTACTCGTGAAGATTCCTATCAGAGGCGGCACAGGCTCATTAAATGCGAGTGTTGCTGCGGCACTGGGAGTCTTTGAGTGGTCAAGAAATTATTTATTATAACTATTCGGCCGGGGCGATTCATAATTCCCCCGGTTGTTACTTCTTATTACTTCTCAAAATTTTTACGCAAATAACTACTAACACGCATATAATATAAATATATAACTCGAAGGGAGAAAATTTTTTAATGTGCGGAATATTAGGCTACACAGGAGACAGACAGGCGGACTCGATTCTATTATCGGGGCTTGCTAAACTTGAATACAGGGGATATGACTCGGCGGGAATTGCTGTACTTGATAATAATGACGTGAAAATCGCAAAAAATAAAGGCCGTCTCAAAGTCTTAGAAGAAAAAATTTCCGGTCAGGACATGTCAGGAACTTGCGGAATAGGCCATACAAGATGGGCAACACACGGCGAACCTTCAGACACAAACGCCCACCCCCTATGGAGCGATGATGCGGCAGTCGTTGCTGTTCATAATGGGATCGTCGAGAATTACCGCGAAATTAAAAATATGTTAGCTAATTACGGCTATGAATTCTATTCACAGACTGACACAGAAGCAGCTGTAAAATTAATCGATTTCTACTATAAACAGGAAAAAAGCCCCCTCAAAGCTATAACTCAAGCAATCAAGAAAATAGAAGGCTCTTACTGTTTTGTGCTGCTGTTCAAAGATTACCCCGGTGAAGTCTGGGGAGCCCGTAAAGATTTGCCGTTAATTGCCGGTCAGGGTAAGGGCGAGTCCTTCCTTGCGTCCGATGTATCAGCTATATTACAAGACACTAGACAAGTTTATTATCTCGATAATATGGAAATCGTACAGCTGAAAAAAGGAGTCGTGAGATTCTTTGACACTGAAGGATTCGCAAAACATAAAGAATTAAGCGAAGTTACATGGGACGCTCAGGCAGCAGAGAAGGGCGGATTTGAACACTTCATGATGAAGGAAATTCACGAACAGGCGCGGGCAGTTAAAGACACTTTCGGATCAGTCTTTCACTCAAATAAAATCGATCTGTCAGATATGGGACTCAATGACGAGCAGATAAAATCAATCTCACAAATTTATATAATCGCCTGCGGTTCAGCTTATCACGCCGGAGCAGTTGCTCAATACGTAATTGAAGATTTAGCACAAATTCCGGTCAGAATCGAACTCGCTTCAGAATTCCGTTATCGTAAAATGCCGCTCGATAAAAACGCTCTGGCCGTAATTATTTCACAGTCAGGAGAAACAGCCGACACTTTAGCAGCAATGAGACTCGCTCATGAAAAGGGAATAAAGACTCTTGCTATTGTAAATGTCGTAGGAAGTACTATAGCCCGTGAAGCTGACAGCGTTTTTTACACAATGGCCGGCCCGGAAATTGCAGTAGCTACTACTAAGGCATATAGCGCGCAGTTAATTGCCTGTTATATTCTCGCGATAAAATTTGCACAGATTCGGGGGACTCTTGATGATTTGAGCTGCGAAAATTTAATCAGTGAGATCCAGAAATTGCCCGAAAAAATTGACGAGATTCTTGACGAGAAAGAAAGACTCGCCGAAATTGCCGAGAAATTTGTTAATTCAAGAAATGCCTTCTATCTTGGCCGCAATATTGATTATGCCGTTGCTATGGAAGGCAGCCTAAAGATGAAGGAAATCAGCTATTTACACTCCGAGGCATGTGCAGCAGGTGAAATGAAACACGGCCCGATCAGCTTAATCGAAAAAAATATGTTGGTCGCCGGAGTCATTACCCAGAAAAATTTATACCAGAAAATAGCAAGTAACATGTTAGAGGCTAAGAGCCGCGGAGCTTTCTTGTTAGTCGTGTCAATGAGGGGCTGTGAGGCTTTGAAGGATGAGGCAGATTTTATATTTCATGTTCCTGAGACTGATGAGCATTTAGCGGCGAGTCTTGCTGTTATTCCGCTGCAGTTACTCGGCTATTATGTAGCAGTTGCAAGAAAGTTAGACGTTGACAAACCTAGAAATCTCGCTAAAAGTGTTACCGTTGAATAAAATTTTTTGTGCCGCCGACTCCCGACCGCCCACCCCGTCGGCGGCAAAGGAGCTCATACTATCATGGATAATCAGACTCATAATTTTATCGTTAATTTCATTTGGTCAGTCGCTGATGATGTCTTGCGCGATGTATACGTACGCGGCAAATATCGTGATGTTATTCTGCCCATGACTGTTATTAGACGCATTGACTCTGTTCTGGAGAAAAAACGCGCTCAAATCTTAGAACGTAAAAATCTGCTCGACTCGTCCGGACTCACTGAAGATAAACAAGAATCCGCTTTACTCAATGCCGCCGGAGAAGCCTTCTATAATATTTCACAGTTCACTCTCACAGAAATAGCAGGCCGCCCAACTCCTGAAAAAATGTACGATGATTTAATAGCTTATCTTGATGGATTCTCGGCTAATATTCAGGACATTATCAAAAAATTTAACTTTCATGATCAGGCCGCTAAAATGAAAGACTCCGGAATTCTCGGCGACGTTCTTGCAAAATTTACAGCTCCCGATATTGACTTAAGCCCCGAAAAACTCGACAATCACGCAATGGGTACTATTTTCGAGGAATTATTACGCCGCTTCAATGAAGATAATAACGAAGAGGCCGGCGAACACTGGACTCCCCGCGATGTCGTCGAATTAATGGCCGATTTGATTTTTACTCCGATTGCTGACAAGATTCAAGACAGCGTTTACACTTTTTATGACGGAGCTTGCGGGACGGGCGGAATGTTGACGGCTGCAGAAGAGAGACTCAAGCAATTAGCTAATGAACGCGGCAAAAGAATCTCTATTCATTTATTCGGTCAAGAAATTAACTCGGAAACTTACGCTATAGCAAAGGCTGATTTAATTCTCAAGGGCGACGGCTCACAAGCTAAAAATATCGCTTTCGGGTCAACTCTCTCAAATGACTTACACAAAAATATGACGTTCGATTTTATGCTGTCTAATCCTCCGTACGGTAAGAGCTGGAAATCTGACTCCGAAAAAATGTCATCGGGCGAGAAAAAGCAGATCACTGACTCAAGATTTTACGACGGCAATATTTCACTAATTCCACGTACAAGCGACGGACAATTATTGTTTTTGCTGAATAATATTTCTAAGATGAAAGACTCTCGCATGGGCAGCCGTATTGCTGAAGTTCATAACGGGTCATCTATCTTCACGGGCGACGCGGGCAGCGGGGAAAGTAACGCGCGTAAATTCATAATCGAGCATGATTTATTAGAAGCTATTATCGCTCTCCCTGAAAATATGTTCTATAATACGGGCATTAACACTTTTATATGGGTATTATCTAATAAGAAAGATGACAGAAGGCGCGGAAAAATTCAACTAATTAACGCAGTCGATATGAAATCACCACTTCGCAAAAATATGGGCAGCAAAAATTGTGAATTGACTCAAGATATACGCGCTGAAATCGTAAAAATTTTTGTCAATATGCAGGAAAATCAACACAGCATTATTCTTGATAATAACGAGTTCCTTTACTGGCAAGTCAGTATCAAGAGACCCGGCCAAGCTGCTGACACGGAAATTATACCGTTCAATTATCCGGGCGGCATTCAGGGATTTATGAATAAAGAAGTGCTGCCGTTCGCTCCTGATGCAGTTATTGACAAGAAAAAGACTCAAACGGGCTGCGAGATCTCATTTACAAAATATTTTTACAGGCCAGATAACGCGAGAACTATTCAGGAAATTTTACAGAGCATTCACAACACAAATAACGAGGCCGACGAGATTTTAAGGGGGCTTTCTCAATGAAACGTTACCCGGAATATAAAGACTCTCATATTGCGTGGCTGGGTAAAATTCCGAGTCACTGGGAGATTATACGATTAAAATATACTGGCTCATTTCGACACGGTTTAACATATTCTCCAGCTGATTTATCCGATAATAAAGGCGTTCTTGTTTTGCGCTCATCTAATATACAATCAAATAAATTAGATTTTAATGATTGTGTATACGTTAAGAATGTTTCTCAAGATTTAATGCTCAAAAATGGAGATATTATAATATGCGCGAGTAATGGGAATGCGAATTTAGTCGGCAAATGTGCATACATAGATAATAATATTGTTGCGAGTTTCGGCTCGTTTATGTGGCGTTATAGAACGAATTTATTAGATAAATTTGCATATTATTTGCTTCAGGTATGTATACCACCTTATAAAAGTTTATTTACAACTTCTACAATCAATCAATTAACAGCAAAAACAATCGGTAAAATTTATATCCCTCTCCCGCCCCTATCAGAACAAGACAAAATCGCGCGTTATCTTGATTACAAAGTCAGCCGGATAAATAAATTAATCTCACTCAGGAAAAAACAATTAATCGACTTGGCCGAACTCAAGAAAGTTATTATTAATAATTCCGTAACTAAAGGCTTGAACCCTAATGCGGAACTCAAACAAAGCGGCGTTGATATATTAGGCGAGATTCCAGCGCACTGGGAGATTTCGAGAATTAAGAGAATTTGTAAGGGTATAATAACGGGAACGACTCCGCCGGGGGTAAAGGAAGAATTTTTCAGTGCGAACGGTTTAGCGTGGTATACTCCGGGGGATTTAGGCGAAAATTTATATATAAACAAAGCAAAAAAATATTTATCAACAGAGGGCGCAAAATTTGTAAAAGTTATTCCGAAAAATTCTGTATTAATGGTAGGTATCGGCACAATCGGCAAAATATGTGTATCAGATATTGAATGCTCAACAAATCAACAAATTAACGCGATTATTTGTGATGATAATATAATTAACTTCAAATATTTAGCGTTCTATTTACGTGCAATAAAAGATTATATTTTGTATACTGCAAAATCTACAACATTACCTATTATTAATCAGTCAGAAACAAAGCAAATTATTATCCCCCTCCCGCCCTTATCAGAACAAAATCAAATCGCAGCATATCTCGACGGAATTTGCGGCAAAATCGACCGGCTTATAACTCTTTATGAGCGTGAAATTTCTTTATTTGACGAACTCAAGGCGCGTTTAATTTCTGATTGTGTAACTGGTCAGCTTGATTTACGCGATATAATTATATAAATTCTTAATGGAGCTGAAAATTTTATTATGTCTGACAGCGGAAAATATTTATCTGAACAGGAATTTGAATCAGAAATCACTAATTATCTTGTGAACGTCAACGGCTACGAACTGGGCAATAATGCGGATTACAACAAAGAATTTGCGCTTGACTGGCCTATATTAGCGCGCTTTCTTGAATCTTCACAGCCTGAAAAGTTTACGGCTCCTAAATCCGAACTCGCGAAAAGAAATTTTCTATCACGCATAAGCACAGCTATTACAGAACGGGGAATTATTGACGTGCTCCGGCGGGGAGTTGACGGACTCAAATTATATTATTCGTCGCCTTCAGATAAGAATACTAGGGCAAAAATTGATTTCGCAAAAAATATTTTCAGCGTAACGAGACAGCTTCATTATTCACGGTTTAATAATTACTCGGCCGATATGTGCATATTTATTAACGGCCTGCCGATTATCACTATAGAATTAAAGCGCGTATTATCAGGTCAAAATATTTCAGACGCAGAGCAGCAATACAAGACTACACGCAGCCCCGACGAGTTATTATTTATGTTCAAACGCTGTATAGTTCATTTTGCAGTTGACGAGGACAATATAAAATTTTGCACTAAACTTGACGGCCAAGAAAGCGAGTTTTTACCGTTTGACAGGGGCTATAAAGGCGGCTCAGGAAATCCGCCGGTTAAGGACAAAAAGAAGACTTGTTATTTATGGGAAGAAATTTTGACACGGGGGACTCTCACAAAGATTATAGAGTCTTATGCGCACTTAATGAACGATAAACAAATTCAGATATTCCCTCGTTATCATCAGTTTGACGCAGTGGAGAAATTAATAACTCACGCAAAAATAAACGGTGCCGGACAAAAATATTTAATTCAGCACAGCGCAGGGAGCGGCAAATCTAACACAATAGCGTGGCTTGCTTATCAGTTAATCAATCTTGAGAAGGACGGCCGGAATATGTTTGACTCTGTTTTCGTGATTACAGATAGAGTCTTGCTTGATAAACAAATTCGAGACACTATAAAAAGTTTTGCGCAGGTCGGCAGCGTCATAAAATGGGCGAATAATTCACGGGCTCTGCAATATGCTATAAACTCAGGCAAAAGAATAATAATAAGCACTATAGAAAAATTTAGTGTGATAGTTGACGGGTTAGGCAGCACGGAGAATGCTGATAAAAAATTTGCTGTAATAATAGACGAGGCACATTCAGGGCAGGGCGGGGAGAATTCTGCGGCATTGAATCGCGTAATATCGGGACTCGATGACGAGGACAAAATAAATAATTACATGTCAGGCCGTAAATATCAGAATAACGCGAGCTATTTTGCTTTCACAGCGACTCCGAAAAATAAAACTCTTGAAGTATTCGGGACATTGACTCAAGACGGCACGCACAAGGCATTTCACGTTTATACAATGAAGCAGGCTATACAAGAAAAATTTATACTTGATGTCTTGACTAATTACACGCCCTATGAATGCTATTATAATTTGCGGGTTAAGAATAATGACGGCGATAAACTCATTAAATCAACCGGAGCAGAGCCGAAATTATTATATCTTGCTGTCAGTGATGAGAGAGTCATTAACGAGAAAGCAGAAATTATTGAGACACATTTTTATGAACAGATTATACAGCGCGGAATATTAAATAATAAAGCCCGTGCAATGATAATAACAAGTAATATAGACTGCTGCATAAAATTTTTTAATGCGATAAATAAATTAATAGATTCACGCGGACGGGACTATAAAGCAATAATCGCATTTTCCGGCGAAAGAAATAAAATAACTTCAGCGAAAATAAATAAATTCCCTGACTCAGAAATTCCCGATAAATTCAAGAATGACCCGTATAAAATTTTAGTCGTTGCTGATATGTTTCAGACAGGTTTTGACGAGCCGTTATTACACACAATGTATATAGACAAGCCGTTAAACGGAGTCCGAGCTGTGCAGACCCTTTCACGCCTGAATAGAAAATATCCGGGCAAGCAGGACACTTTTATATTAGATTTCGTGAATAAGCCTGAAGATATTTCGAAGTCCTTCTCGCGCTATTACACTAATATAATTTTATCGGGCAAGACAGATCCGGGCAAACTAGAAAAGTTAATAGACTCGTTAGAGCAATATAATATTTTCTGTGATAATGACGTTAAGAAAATTTCTGACATGTTTATAAATCATGAGCAAGTAAATTATCAGCTCAATTTGATAAAAGAAAACTTTGATAAACTTGACACGATTACGCAAAAAAAATTTATCAGCGAGTCAAAATCTTATCTCAAGCAATATCATTATATCGGTGCTATTCTGACACATCCCCGCGAATACTGGGAAAGGCTTTCAATATTTCTGACTTTATTATTAAGTGAACTCAAATTTGACGACAAGACCGAGCAGCAAAATTTTTCAGACTTGGCCGAACTTGAGAATTACAGGATAAGCGCGCAAAAAATGTTAAATATTACGCTCAAAGATGACGACTCGGAAATAAAGCCGGTGAATATTTCAGCAAATATGAGTCCGGAAAATCACGAAATAAAGACTCTTGACGAATTAATTAACGATTTCAATAAACATTACGGCTTTCAAGACAGCGAGCTGAGAATAATTCTTAATGAAATAATGAACGACAACGGATATATAAACGCTCTAAGAAATTCGGATATTCAGGGGGCGGCGCTTGAATTTGACAGGGCATTTGAGAACGCGTTAAATTCGTTATTTAATATAAACAAAGATTTGTACGTGAAAATCATTAACGAGAATAGAAAGCAGGATATTTCCGAGAAAATTTTTAGATATACACAAATGAAGGCCGGCGAATCTTGAGACTCACCGGTGGGATAAATTTTTATTGATATATGCGTGCTTCTAAAGGTTTTAATTTGTCGGGTTCGGGGTCATTCTCACTGCAAAAAATAATCTTTCTTGAGCCTGCTATATCGGGAATCTTCACGGGATTTGCTGAAAAATTTACGAGTGTAATAATTTTCTCGTTATCAAGTGAACGTTCAAACGCAAAAATTTCTTCACTGTCTGATAATATTTCTTGATAATCGCCCATAATTAAAATATTATTCTTATTCCTGAATGCCAGCAAATTTTTATACCAGTTAAGCACCGAGTCAGAGTCATTTATTTCGTTCTCGGCATTAATAGTTAAATAATTCTCGTTCACTGGGAGCCAAGTTTTAGAATTACTTGAGAATCCCGCGCTAGTTTTATTATTCCATTGCATGGGAGTGCGTGCGTTGTCCCGGCTGAAAAATTTAACAAATTTCATAGCTTCATCAGGTGTAAAGCCTTCATTTAGGGCAAAATTATATTGAGCTTTTGACGAAATATCATCGTAAATATTTATATTATCCCAGTTAATATTACTCATTCCGAGTTCTTCACCCTGATAAATAAACGGAGTCCCCCTCATTGTTAATAGAATCGCAGCGAGTGCCTTTGCAGCTTTTTTCTTGTCTGCTCCCTCATAGAAATAATAATTTATGCTTCTTGGGCGGTCATGATTCTCGAAAAAAACGGGGTACCAGCCATTATATTTTGTTGCGTCTTGACTCCGAGAGATTGCGCGCTTGAGATCCGTTAATTTCCATTTTACCGGCTCGCACCATATCTCGGACTCATTGAGAGCTAAATTTGTGTGACTGAATTCAAATAACATGTCAAAGACTCCATAATCCCCGACCCATTGCGATAATTCTTCAGGTTTGACTCCGTTAGCTTCTCCGACCGTGAAAATATCATGACCGTCAAAAACTTCCCGCTTGAATTCCCGCAAAAATTCAAGAATTCCCGGCGTGTTCGCTGTCATGTTGTGTATATTTATTAAGCCGTCTTTTCCGTCGGGTTTACCGTCAATAAATTCCGCAGGTTTCTTGATATAAACAATAGCATCGACTCTGAATCCGCCGACTCCTTTATCTACCCAGAAATTAGCAGCGTCGTATAAAGCCCGCCTAACTTCCGGATTCTCCCAGTTCAAATCAGGCTGTTGACTCGCAAAAGTGTGTAAATAATATTGCTGTCTCTCTTCGCACCATGTCCACGCACTTCCGCCGAAAATTGCCCGCCAGTTAGTGGGAGGAGTCCCGTCTTCTTTAGCGTCCCGCCAAATGTACCAGTCTGATTTGGGATTATTTTTGCTTGATTTTGACTCGATAAACCATTTATGCTGGTCTGAAGTGTGATTATAAACTAGATCCATGACGATTTTAATATCGCGTTTCTTTGCTTGAGACAATAAATTATCAAAATCTGCCATAGTTCCGAAAGTTTTATCTATTCCCGTGTAATTCGCAACGTCATAGCCGTTATCAATCATGGGCGACTCATAAACAGGAGTAATCCATATAGATTTTATGCCGAGTTCCTGAAGATAATCTAATTTGCTTGTTATGCCGTTAATATCGCCCGTCCCTGAGCTGTCAGAGTCCGCAAAACTTTTCGGGTAAATTTGATAGACTGCTGATTTTTGCCACCATTTGGGCTCCTGTAAATTATGCTTCATTATTAGAATTCTCCTCACGCTTTGATTAATTCTTTCTTCTGAAATTTGCCCGGATTTCACAGCCTTGACCACTCCTTCAAAAGCTGCTATATAATCATAGGGCATTAATAAAATATCGCAGCCCGCTTTTATCGCCATAACTGCGGCATTTTCCGACGAGTAATTATCTTTTATCGCGCCCATCATTAAAGCGTCAGTGATTATTACTCCGTTATATTTTAGTTCATTGCGTAATTTTCCGGTTATTAATTCATGTGAGAGGCTCGCCGGCAAATTCTCCCGCGTTACGTTCGGCAAATTAATATGTGCTGTCATAACTGAGTCGGCCTTGTTTAGATTTGCTTTGAAGGGTATTATTTCACATTTTAACAATTCCGGCCAAGTCTTATAAATTATAACCTGCCCTGCGTGAGTGTCATTTGTGGTGTCGCCGTGTCCGGGAAAGTGCTTAATGCTGCCTGCTATACAATGAGCGTGGAGTCCGTCAAGATATTCACTGACATTTTTTGCTGCAAAATCCGGATCATTCCCGAAAGCTCTATCACCGATTACAATATTTTGCGGGTTCGTGTTCACGTCGGCGACTGGTGCGAAATTATAATTAAATCCGTATTCTTTGAGATATTTGCCGATTATTAGCGAGGCTTTGAGAGTCTGCCCTGTTTTAGCTATTTCTGCTGAACTCTTGAATTTCGGAACGTTGAAGGCGTTATTATTCGCGATTCTTGCAATTTGTCCGCCCTCCTCGTCGATTGCTATAAACGGAAATATTTTGCTTGAATCTTTTAGTGCCTGATTGAATTTCTTTATTTGTGAGGGACTCTCTAAATTTTTCCGGAAAATAGCGAACCCCCCGGCCGGAAATTTTTTAAGATTATCAAGCATTACAGGATTTAAATTTTTGACTCCTACAGCGTTTTTCTTGTCATTGTGAATATCTTCAAGAGTTAATCTCGTGTCAAGCTGATCCGGACGAATTATAAATAACTGGCCTATTTTCTCATTAAGAGTCATAGATTCTAAAATTTTTTCAGGGTCAATATCTGCGTGTGCAGTTCCCGCAATCAAGCAAGCTATAACAGCCGCAAAAAATTTTTTCA
>JAFSWW010000033.1 GCA_017444345.1 Synergistaceae bacterium
CCCACCCGGATTGAATTTGCAGCGCGAATAACGAAAAAATTTATTTCACATCAGGCCAAGCACACGCAAAATAAATGTCCAGAAAAATATCGTGAACACCGACAATAAAGTCGTAATGCACACAAGCTGACCCGCTAATTTTCCATCAGCCCCCATCGCTACAGCCATAGGATATGACGCAACAGCAGAAGGAGCCGCAAAAATTATCATCATCGCGCAAAGACTCTCATTTCTGAATCCCGCAAAAATAGAAATCGGCATAAATATTAACGGTACAACTAACATTCTTAAGACAACTCCCAAAATAAGCGGCATTCTATCAGACTTTGACTCAATCATTTCGAGGCCGACTCCCAGCGAAATAAAACTCACTGTCGTAGTAGAATTTGCAAGACTCCTTATCGCTGACCATATCGGAACTGGAATATTTATTCTACACAAACTGAAGGCAAACGCAAGCAACGAAGCTATTATCATCGGATTTCGCAGAATCGCAATAAAAATTTTTCCCGGACTCGCTTTCCCTGAACGATTCAATTCAAGCACTACAGCCGCAAAAGTATTTATCGCAGGGATAACAAGAACAGCAAGCATGACAACTATTGCTGCATGACCCTCACCGTAAAGAGCCTCACACACTGCAACACCGAACAAAATATAATTTCCACGTCCGACAGCTTGAGCAATTACGCTCGATTTATTGCCGTCCTTCACGAATATGCGCGGGATAAAATATGCAAGTATAAATAATGCAAGCAGACTTACAGCAGCAAATATCATTTCTTTTACGGCGAATCCCTGCGAAAAATCCATCTCGTAAATATTCTTGAATAATAATACAGGCATGAACACAAGAAAAATTATCCTGTCAAATTCTTTCATTGCAGAACGCGTTATTTTATTATTGACTCTCATGAGCCAGCCGACCGACATTAATATAATCATCGGAATAACGACTCTTAGAGCCGCTAAAAAACTTTCTGCCATGATAATTAAATCCTCGCGACTCCTGAGTTAATTGCTGCTTGTGCGACTGCTTGAGCTACTGCCGGGCCGACTCTCTCGTCAAAAGCTGCCGGGATAATATAATCAGGACTCAATTCTGAATCGCTGACAAGTGAGACTAAAGCATTTGAAGCCGCTATCTTCATTGACTCGTTAATATCACTTGCTCGAACGTCAAAAGCTCCCCGAAAGATTCCCGGAAATGCAAGAACGTTATTAATTTGATTCGGATAATCGCTGCGTCCTGTTGAAATTACTTTTGCTCCGGCTGATTTTGCGTCGTCTGGGAAAATTTCCGGCGTTGGGTTTGCACATGCGAAAATAATCGGGTCTCGTGCCATTGATTTTACCATTTCGATATTTACGCTGTTGGGTGCTGACACTCCGATAAAGACATCTGCTCCCTTCATAGCGTCTGATAATTTGCCTTTGATTGATTCGGGGTTAGTTACTTCTGACATTTCGCGCTTGATCCAGTTCAAATTTTCGCGTCCTTTATAGATTGTTCCGGATCTGTCGCAGAGTGTGATATTTTTTGCGCCGGCTGATAATAATAATTTCGTGATTGCTATAGCTGCTGCACCTGCTCCGCTTATTGCGATTCTGACTGAGTCTAATTTTTTCCCGACAACTTTTAATGCGTTCGTGAGTCCTGCAAGAGTTATTACTGCTGTTCCGTGCTGATCGTCATGAAAAATGGGAATGTCGCAGCACTCTTTTAGCTTTCTCTCGATCTCAAAGCAGCGTGGTGCGGAAATATCTTCTAAATTAATGCCTCCGAATGAGCCGGAAATATTATAAACGGTCTCGACAAATTCATCGACATTTTTAGTCTTGACACATAGGGGGAACGCGTCGACACCTCCGAAAGATTTAAACAATACGCATTTACCTTCCATGACGGGCATAGCAGCTTCCGGGCCAATATCGCCGAGTCCGAGTACTGCGCTCCCATCAGTAACGACCAAGCATAAATTATGACGGCGAGTCAGCGTGTAACTTTTGCTGATGTCCTTCTGAATCTCTAAACAAGGCTGCGCGACTCCAGGTGTATAAGCAAGTGATAAATCTTCGCGGGTCTTAACTGGTACGGTTGAGATGACTTCAATTTTTCCCTGCCATTTTTCGTGAAGGCGTAAAGACTCTTTTGCGTAATCCATAATAAATAAACACTCCTTGAAAATTTTTCTTGATTATAGCGCAATAAATATTTCAAACGCTTATAATTTACACAAAAAATTTTTCTTGATAACGGAGGCAATATTAAAACATGAGACAAAAATTTTTGATTGCTTTATTAATTATCGGAATAACTTTATTTGCTGGAAGTGCTTGGCCTGATTTCGGGAGTTTTTCGGGAAATTCTGATTATGGCGGTTCGTCTAACTCTGACTCGGACAGCGGGGGCGGCGGTTCATCATTTAATTTCGGAACGAGTTCATTTAATGCGGGAATTACAACGGGTGCGCTGCTTGATGACGATGATAATATTTCTATGATAGTAGGACTCATTGTAGTTATATTTATAATTTATCAAGTTATAAAGAGTACACGTGCAAAGAAAGCAAGACGTCAAGTTATCCCGATTAATGTTACGCCGGCTATGAATCTGCGTCCGATTGATGAATATTTGAAGCTGGATCCGAATTTTGACGAGTCAGCGATAAAAACTTTAATGTCAAATTTATACGTACAAATGCAGGACACTTGGCACGCTAAAAATATAAGTCCGTTAAGACCATACATGACAGATGAATTTTTCTCGCAAATGGACAGACAGTTAAACGCGTTCAGACTATCGCAAAAAACTGACTACACGGAAAATATTGCGGTCTTAGGCGTGAATCTCAAAGGCTGGAGACAATCCGGCGGAATGGATTATATAGTAATAGGTTTGACGGCTCGAATAGTCTCGTATGTGCTTGATGACAGAACCGGAAATTTATTATCAGGCGACAAAAATCGCGAAAAATTTATGGAATACGAGATCGAATTATCGCGTAAATCAGGAATTATAACGCAGACTCAGAAAGAAGAGACTCACTCCGATAGATGCCCTCATTGCGGTGCACCGTTGAAATTAAATGCGTCGGCACAATGC
>JAFSWW010000034.1 GCA_017444345.1 Synergistaceae bacterium
AATGGGGTTGGGGGGGCACCTGTTTTTCTGGGGGGCCCCCCGATACGGGCAATAAAAATTTTTTCGCGCTAAATATGTCGTTAATGCTAGTGAGTAATATAATTTTTCCGTCCTTGTGTATAATGTCATAAAAAAGTTTATCGACTGCCGCCTCGCTCCCACCCACCCACCCCGCTCGGCGGCTTTGGCGGTAATATACGTTTTCGCAAGGAGTGATTAAGCATTGATATTCAGTAAAGCAGACTTCAAGACAGAAATAAATTTATTGCCCGCGAGTGATTCAAATCTGCCTGATGAGATTCTAGAGTCCCGCGCTGATTTGTTGTTCGTCCTGAATGAATTAACGCACTATAAATTAACACCGTCAGAATTAAATAATGTATATATTTCACTTGCTGATATTCTCATGAAAAATTTAGCTATCCCTGAAGCCGACAAAATTAGACTCCCATTTTCAGCACTCGGCACACTCGACGCAGCTAGAAGCAAATTAACTCAGCAGGAAAAAATTATTTTCGCATTCTGTGTGTATTATTCTGTATGCGTCGAACTCTATGACAAGAAGGCCGGCAAAATGTTCAGCGCAATTAAAGAATTAGACTCACCCGAAAGCGTTATAGCACGTCTTCAAAACGAGATAAGCACTCATCCGGAAAAATTTGCATTCCTGAACGAGAAAAAAGAACCCTTCGCAAGCAAAGATAACCCCGTTCAAGCAATTAATCAGACAGCAGCAAAAATTTATCTCGAAAAATTGTACACTCATTCAGGCAAGCACATAAAATATAGCAAAATTACAAGTCTCCCCGGCAAAAACGGCGAAATCTTAGACGCTTATAATTTGAAATTTGACTCAGACGGCGGGACTCAGGAAATAAAAATTTTCATCAATCCTAACGCGCAAACTAACTCAACAGAAGCTCCCGAAGGACTAAATTATTATGAGGACGACCCAGACTCTTTGTTCACGCTGGGAATGAATTTTTTCAACGGCGACGGAGTAAAACCTGACTCCGATAAAGCGATTCAAATGTTAAAGCAGGCATCTTCACGAGGACACGCAGAATCACAATATAATTTAGGGCTTATTTATGAAGGCTCACACAATTACAACGAGGCAATAAAATATTTCTCGCAGGCAGCAGAACAAGATCATTTGCGTTCACTCGTAAAATTAGGAAATATTTATTATCAGGGTCAGGGAGTGAGTCAAGATTACAGCAAAGCAGCAGAATTTTATTCACGTGCAGCAGCAAAAGGAGACGCAGACTCGCAATATTATTTAGGATTCCTCTATTATTCCGGCGAAGGAGTCAATCAAGACAAGCGCAGGGCCGTAGAACTCTGGAGCAAAGCAGCTCTACAGGGACATTCAGACTCGCAATACATAATGGGACACCTTTACAGAACGGGCAAAGATTTAAGGCAAAATTACGATGAGGCACTAAAATATTTCAAGCTCGCAGCAAATAAGAATCATTCAGAGGCCTTATTATCGCTCGGTCAAATGTACGAAAACGGAGAAGGAGTCCGGCGGGACATAAATCAAGTGGTAAAATTTTATAAACTTGCAGCAGAACAAGATAACGAGGAGGCTTTAAAATCTCTTCGCAGACTTGGTAAATTATAAATGGAGGAAATAATATTTTGCCCTACACAATAAAAGAAATTTCGCAGCTAACCGGTCTGCCCGCGTCAACTTTGAGATATTATGACAGTCAGGGATTATTGCCTGATTTGAAACGCGATAATAATAATATTCGAGTCTTCAGTGATGATGACGTTAGAAGCATTAAATTAATAAATTGTCTCAAGCGTTCGGGGCTGTCAATCAAGGATATAAAAAATTTTATTGACATGTTAGAACAGGGCGACGATGCACTAAACGAGAGACTCGAAATATTTCACAAGAGGCGCGATATTTTGCGTGAAGAGTTAAAGAATTTGCAAAACGTTCTTGATGTAATCGAGTATAAATGCTGGTTCTACGAGAAAGCATGCGAGGCCGGGTCAGTGTCAGCGGTGAAAAAACGCAAGGTCCCTGAAAAATTCCGCAAAGCAGAAGAAAGTCTGCACAAAATTATTTAAAGGAGTTATGAGTCATGAAAAAATTTGCTGCTGTTATCTTGATATTATTTGCGTTCGTGTCATGTTCATTTGCGGAGGAGAAATTTAGAATCTCTCATCAGACAACTTTCGGCGGAATAATTATTGACTGCTCAATCGAAAAATTTAATTCTTTAGGCTTTGAATACGGGGACAGCGTTAATATTAATTTCTCGAACGGTAAAACTTTAACAGATATTCCATACTATAACGGCTATTACACGAAAATTGGCGATCCGATTTTAATTGCATATCCGGGGCGAGAAAATATTTGGTTGCAAAATAATTTCGGTTCTGATTCATGGCTTGATTTAGGCATGAAAGAGTCTGACTCTGTGATAATTTCATTGAATCAGCGCGGAAAGTATAAAGCTGTTCAGGAAGCTAGAGACATTAAATACTTCAACGACAGGAATTTATACGCAAGTGATGAAGTGTTTGCAAATTTTAGAGCAATGAATATCGGCCGCCTTAAGAAAAATTTTGTGTACCGTTCTGCGTCGCCCTGTGATAATGAGCATAACAGAGCCTCTTACGTTGATAAATTAATTAAGCGTGAAGGAGTAAAATATATTCTCAACCTGGCAGACAATGACGAAAACATCAAAAAAATTATCGCCAAATCAGATTTTAACTCGCCTTATTTCCTGAATTTGTACGAGAATAAATGCGTTTTTCCTATCAAACTGGGCGCAGATTTTCATTCGGACACATACAGAAAAAAGTTAGCTGACGGTCTTGCTGAATTATCAAAGCATGAAGGCCCGTATTTGATTCATTGCTTAGAGGGTAAAGACAGAGCCGGATTTGCAAGTGTTGTGATTGGTGCGCTTGCTGGTGCGTCATATGATGAATTAGTGAATGATTTTATGCTCTCTTACGCTAATTATTACGGGATTACACGCGAAAATGAGCCGTCAAAATATAATGTCTTAGTCAGTGAAATATTTGATGAAATGCTGAAATTTGTAGTAAATAATGAAAACGTTGACATGAAGTCTATAAATCTTGCGCCATATGCAGAAAAATTTTTACTTGATTCGGGTATGAGTGAGTCAGATTTGGACGCGCTGAAGTCTCGGATTATGAATTAATATTTTCTTCCTTAA
>JAFSWW010000035.1 GCA_017444345.1 Synergistaceae bacterium
GATAATTTATGATTTAATATTTTAGTGAAGGGATTTGATTTATCATGTTAAAGCGTATTATCATCGCAGTAATTCTTGTAACAGCACTTTCTTGTACCTGCTTTGCTCACCCGGGCAAACTTGACTCTAAGGGCGGACATGTCGACAAAGAAACGGGCGAATATCATTATCACAAAGGCCCTAACGCTCTTGAAATTCTCGAAATTCGGCGCAACACTCTTTACAAGGCAAAAATTGAAAGAGTTGTAGACGGCGACACGGCTATTGTCTCGTTCATATTCCCCGACGGTAAGAGATACCAGAAGCAGCGAGTTAGATTTTTAGGAGTCAACACTCCTGAGACAGTCCACCCAAATAAACCCGTTGAATTTTACGGCAAAGAAGCAAGCAACTTCACGAAATCACAATTAGCAAATAAAACCGTGTGGCTTCAGACAGACGTGAGCGCGCTTGATAGATATGATAGAATGCTCGCTTATGTGTGGCTTGAGGAGCCTTCAAAAGGTGAAATGGACAATGACGAAGTTGCAATCAGAACAAAAATGTTTAATGCTAAATTATTGCTCGACGGTTATGCTCAAGTTATGACAGTGCAGCCTAATTCGCGATATTCTGAAATTTTCGTGAGATTCCAGCGCGAGGCAAGAGAAGGCAAAAAAGGTTTATGGGCCGACGAGAAATAAAAATTTTTGCAAGTTTATGCTCCTCTGTTAATATAGACGGGGGAGCTTTTATTATATTTATTAATCAGGAGGTCTGAATAAATGACAAAATTAAATCCCTTGCTTGAGTTAAGAACTGGGCAGAGATTCGGGATCCCTTCATATTGCAGCGCTAATGAATTAGTGATCGAGGCAATTTTTGAGCAGGGCAAGAAATTTAATGATTATGTCTTAATCGAGGGAACATCGAATCAAATTAATCAATTCGGCGGCTATACAGGAATGACTCCGGCAGATTTTCGCGATTATGTTTTCAAGATTGCCGATAAAGTTAATTTTCCGCGCGATAAAATTATTCTCGGAGCTGATCATTTTGGCCCGTTGACTTGGACGAACTTGACGGAATCTGAAGCCATGAAAAACGCTCGTGAACTTGTTAGACTCGCTGTCTTGGCCGGATTCAAGAAAATTCATTTAGACACAAGCATGAAATTATCTGATGACCCAGTAAATGAAAGACTCTCAGATGAAATTATTGCAGAACGGGGAGCGATTCTATTAAACGAGTGCGAGAAAGCATATCAGGAATTATTACGCTCAAATCCTGAAGAGATTCGGCCGGTTTACATAATAGGTTCTGAAGTTCCCATACCGGGCGGCTCTCAAGAAGAAGACGATAAATTACAGGTTACAAGAGTTAAAGATTTCGAGAACACGCTAAAAATTTATAAGCGAAAATTTGACGATCATAATTTATCAGAGAGATGGCGCGATATTATTGCTGTTGTTGTACAGCCCGGAGTCGAATTCGGAGATAAGGACGTACATTTTTATAATAGAGGGGCAGCAAAGGAATTAACGGACTCGCTCAAGAATCACCCTGATTTAGTATTCGAGGGACATTCAACGGACTATCAGACTAGGGAGAAATTACGGGAAATGGCAGAAGACGGAGTCAAGATTCTCAAGGTCGGGCCGGCTTTGACTTTTGCGTTACGTGAAGGCTTATTTGCTTTGAGCTTTATCGAGCGTGAACTAATACCGGAAAATCAACGCGCAAATTTTATGGAAATTTTAGAAAGTGTAATGCTTGCTAATCCTGAACACTGGCGAAAACACTATCACGGCTCGGAACTTGATAAATTTCTTGCGAGAAAATACAGCTATTCTGACAGGTGCCGATATTATTTCAGTTTACCGGAAATTAAAGCAGCTATTAATAAATTATTCGCAAATATTGATAGTGTCGAGATTCCGGCGGGACTATTAAGTCAATTTATGCCGCGTCAATATAAATTAGTCCGTGATAAATTGCTTGATTTAAAAGCTGACTCACTCGTTAAAAATTTTGTTGTCTCATGCGCTGAAGATTATAATTACGCCGTAAAAGTTAATTAGCTGTTAAGTTACTTGATAAGAAAGAAGGAATAAAATTTTGCTTGTTACTTCAAGAGATTTGCTCTTGGATGCTCAGGAAAACAAATACGCCGTCGGAGCCTTCAATATAGAAAATATGGAAATGGTGTTAGCTGTCCTGAAAGCTGCCGAAGAAACCCGCTCGCCCGTCATAATGGAGACAAGCCCGGGAACTGTAAAATTTGCGGGATTTGATTTTTACTTTGCTAACATAAAAGCAGCTGCCGAACGTGTAAAAATTCCCGTAGTATGTCATTTAGATCACGGAAATAGTTTCGAGATGGCTGCATTGGCTGTGAAGTCCGGTTATACTTCAATAATGATTGACGGGAGCAAATTAAAATTTGACGAAAATATTGAGCTGACTCGTTCAGTCGTGAGATTCTGCCATGCCGCAAAAATTCCCGTTGAAGCTGAACTTGGCCGCGTTGGAGGTAAAGAAGACGATTTAATTAATCCCGACGAGAATCCATTTACAGACCCAGACGAAGCTAAAGAATTTGTCTCACGCACTGAATGTGATTCGCTGGCTGTAGGAATAGGCACCGCGCACGGAGTCTATAAAGGAGTTCCCAAATTAAATTTTGATGTTCTCGCAAAGATTCATGAATTAGTAAATGTGCCTTTAGTCTTGCATGGAACTTCGGGAGTCCCTGATGATCAAGTTATAGAGTGCATAAAATTAGGAGTCTGCAAAGTAAATTACGCTACGGATTTAAGAATAGCATACACAGAAGGCGTAAAGAAATATTTAAGCGAACACCCCGGCACAATTGACCCGAAAAAATACGGCGCAGAAGGACTCGATAACGTTAAGAATTATGTGAGTCAAAAAATGAAAGTCATAAACAGCTGTAATAGTGCATAAAAATTTTTTCAGCCGCCGTCTCCCACCCACCCACCCCGACGGCGGCTTGCTCACTCTGACTCTAATTGCTGAAGCCGAAAGTTTTTAAGAATTTCATGATATATGGCAGTGC
>JAFSWW010000036.1 GCA_017444345.1 Synergistaceae bacterium
AATATTACTGCACTGACAGCCGTCATTGAACGCACAAATGTATATGACAAACTCGACAAGAAAGCAGGACGAACTAACGGCAATACTATAGTCCTGAAAACTGTAGCCTGATCTGCTCCCAAGTCCGTAGCTGCTTCTTCTATTGACGCGTCAATCTGCCTGAGTGAAGCTATACCGCCTTCAATTCCGACGGGTAATTCTCGAATCACGTAATTTATAACGATAATTGCCGCAGTTCCCACTAAAATAATAGGCGCGTGATTGAATGCAAGTAAATAGCTTATTCCTAAAAGAGTACCGGGCAAGGCAAAAGGAGTCATTAACAGCATCTCAAGAATTCTCTTACCGTGAAATTTCCGCCGTACAATCAATAAAGCCGCTATCATTGCAATGATTCCCGCAATAGGTGTTGCAACTGCAGCAAGTGTTACAGTGTCAAATAATGCAGTAGTCGACCGAGTTATAGCCTCTGTGATATTCTCAAGGCTGAACGTGTAATCAATGCCCCAGTTCTTGACAAAGCAGCCCGCAAAAATTGTCCCGTAAAGCATTATCAAGAAAATTATTATCGCGAAAATTATCCCCGTCAAAATCCGTCTTACAAGCGGAGTCGTTAATTCAGTGATTCGGCCTGAAGGTTTGCCGGTTACTGTAACATATGAACGTTTTGACACCCAGAATCTTTGAACGAGAAAAGCCGTCAGAGTCGGCAATAATAACAATATCGACAACGCCGCCCCGTGCCCGAGTCTGAGCATTCCGGTTACTTCTATATAACTTTCAAGCGATAAAACTTTTAAGTCGCCGGCTAATAATAACGGATTCGCAAAATCTGCTAGTGAAGTAGTAAACACTAAGAGCCACGCACTTAATAAGCCCGGTACAGCAAGCGGCAATGTTATAGACGTAAAAGTTTTGAGTCTCCCTGCTGATAAATTTAGTGAGGCCTCCTCAAAAGTTGAGTCAACAGCCTGCAAAACTCCCGTTAAAGTCAAGAAAGCAATCGGGAACATTCCCATAGTCTGAACTAGAACGAGCCCCGGCAGTCCGTAAATTGAGAAGTCAAGCCCTATTACTCTTAGCCAGCGGGTTATTAAGCCGTTATTACCGAATAATAATATAATTGACAGAGTCAGTGAAAACGGCGGCGAAATTACCGGCAATACTCCCATTGTAGAAATTAATTTTTTGCACGGCGCATTAGTTCTCGTTACTACAAATGCAAATAAGAAGCCTACTAGAGTCGAAAATGTCGCAGTCCAGCAGCCTAACTTGAGACTCCCCCATAATGCAGACATATAGCCCTCTGAATTTAATATACTTTTCCAGACTGAAAGCGAAAATTTGCCGTTCTCCAAGAATGAAAGCCTCAAAGCCTCAAATAAGGGATATGCTACAAATGTTAAAGTCATCAGGAACAGCCCAGCCAGTGCAAAGCCGACTATGGGATCACGACTCATCATTAACTGCCAAATTACTACGGCAAATAATATAAACGCTCCGAAAAATAAAGTGTTAAGCATTCTCATAAAATTTTGTTCGGAGTCAGTGTTGAACGCAAATATTAACGCGCCTTCTATATCATGAGTCTTCAGGTTCACGGCCGGTGCGAAAAATATAGCCTGTTCTGACTTGTCGCCTATTGTCCAAGTTTTTGTGCTCCTGTAAATTTCTTCGTAGGCAGTATTGTCAAAACCTTTCGAGAATTCAGAGTCAGCCGCTGAGTCCTGCACTATTTTCGCAAGTTCCTTATCTCCGCGCGGGAGATTCTCTAACTTTTCGCCGGGCATGGGTATTGCGTCAACATATGCGACTCTGTAATTATTAGCGTCTTCTGCCAAACGTTTCAGCCACTCGTCAATATTTTCAGGCACTGAAGGAAATCCGGCGGCTACTGTCTCAACTGTTTGACGCTGGGAGTCCCTTGACTGTTTCAAGAATTCATCCCGAACGCTCGTATAAATCCAGAATCCGACTAACACGACAAATAATATTGTCAATAAAAAATTTATAACTCGTTTATTCAAGTTCTCTTACCTCCTTTACATGAATAAATAAAAGCCCCCCGCAAAAATTTATACGAGAGGCACGAATTCACAATAATTATTTTTCCGGAGCTGTTGAAATTTCTTTATTCCAGCGTTCTAATAATCTTTCTTTGTTGGAAGCGTCCCACTGGTCGTCTTGATTTACTAGATTCATGCTGTCAAGTGAGAAGCCCGTATTGGTCGGAGTAGCAAGTTTTGAAAGGGGTATAACATACCAGCGCGCTATTATGTCCATAGCCTTTTGACCGAGTACCCAGTCATATAATTTTTTAGCGTTCAAAGCATCGGGGCCGCCCTTCAAAATCGACATTGAAGCAGTCTCGAATCCTGTTCCGTCTGAAGGTATAGCAATCTCAATTTTTGCTCCCTCGCGCTGTAATTTAATTTGATCGTGTAAATATCCAATTGCTATGGGAATTTCTCCGAGTGCGCAGGATTTTCCGGGTGCTGACCCTGAACGAGTGAACTGCTCAACACTCTTTGCTAATTCTTTGAAGTATGCAAATGCCTTGTCTTCATCGCCGTTAAAGATTCTTATTACAGTCGTAATCATGTTATAGGCTGTCCCTGAAGTGCTTGGATGTGCGACTCTGACTTTTTTTGCGTATTCAGGCTTTATTAAATCCGCCCAGCTCTTAGGCATATCGAGTTTTAACTCTTTAGCGCGTTCTGTGTTCATGCAAAAAGCTATCGGCCCGACATAAAGCCCAGTCCAGTAATTTTCAGGGTCTCTATATCTTGCGGGAATGCTCGCAGCTACTCTTGAACGGTAAGGAGTGGAGAGTCCTCGTAATTTTGCCTCGATGTGCTGAGTTCCGACTCCTCCTACCCATATAGAAGCCTGAGGGTTAGCGCGTTCTGCCTCGAGTCTCGCAATTGCCTCACCGCCTGAAAGCCTGACCCATTCGACTTTGATTCCTGTTTCCTTCTCGAATTCGTCAAATAATGCCTTAGCAAGCGGTTCTTCCATAGTTGTATAAGCCTTCACGACTTCCGCAGAAAATGCTGCCCCCGCAAAAAGCACTACACAAACAAGAGCGAATACAAATTTTTTCATGTCTGTAAATCCTCCTGACTATAAAAATTTTATTGAACGTGAGAATATTTTAATCTGTCAGGAAAATTTTATGTATAGTAATTTGTCTCATATTTTCAGATTGATTTATAAATTTATTCTGTCATGCTAAAATCACATATACACATAAATAACGGAGAATAAATTAATTTCATGACAAAAGTTTTGCAGATAATAAATGCTATGTACCCATTTACAGGCGGAATGACTCAAGTTACTGAAGATATTATGCGAGTCTTGTCTGAGTCCGGGAATTTCGAGCAAAAAATTATATGCTTCAATGAAGATGCAGAATCTTGCGGGGTTGTAACTCATAGAAATCAGACAGTCCACGATGATATTAACGGAGTCGAGATAATTCGCTGCGGAAGTATTGCAAAAATAGCTTCTCAGTTAATTTCTTTGACATTCAAGCGTGAATTAAAAAATGTAATGGACTCTTTCAGGCCTGATATTGTTATATTGCATTATCCGAATCCTTTTGCTGCTCATATGCTTTTACCATTATTGAAATCAGGAAAATACAGCAATGTAAAATTTATTCTATATTGGCACCTAGATATTATCAGACAAAAGATTTTAGGCAAATTATTTTACTGGCAGAATATAAAATTATTAGAACGAGCAGATAAAATTATAGCTACAAGTCAGAATTATATAAATGGCAGCATATTTCTTAAACGCTATGAAGCAAAATGCGTTATTATTCCGTGCTGTGTACAAGATAAAAGAATATTAATCACTCCGGAAATTCAAATTAAAGCAGACTCAATCAGAGGAAAATATCAAGACAAATTTTTATCTATTTCAGTCGGCAGATTAGTAAAGTATAAGGGACTAGATTACTTGATAAAAGCGTGTGAATTTCTTGATGATGACTTCAAAATATTTATAGCAGGAACAGGCCCCGAAGAAAAAAAACTTAAGCAGCTAAGTAATAATAACAATATAATTTTCCTCGGTAAAATCAGCAATGAAGACCTAAGCGCGTATTATCTTGCAAGCGATGTAATTTCTTTTCCGTCAATCACAAAAAATGAAGCTTTCGGAATCGCACTCGCTGAAGGAATGTATTTCGGCAAACCCGCAATAACTTTTACGATACCAGGCAGCGGAGTCAATTATGTAAACATTGACGGCCTGACAGGAATTGAATGCCCTAATAGAGATATTAAAGCATTTGCACACTCATTGATAACACTAAAAAATGACGCTGAATTACGTAAAACACTCGGCGATAATGCAAGAGAAAGAGTAATTAATAATTTCACGTATGAAACTTTTAGAGACAAGATAATCAATGCCGTAAAATTTTAATAAATTATTCCCTCCCATTTAACGAGAGGGATTTATTAAATCAGCAAATTATTTCGTGATAGCTTCTCTTGAGTCCCGTGCCTTCTGTAGAATTTCTTCACGGTCAAGAGTCGGGAATTCGCCGTTCTTATATAGCCACTTGCCATTAATCATAGTTCCTGCTACGTCCGCCGAGCTTCCCGCATAAACTATATAGGCCGCTAAATTTTCAGGATTTACTCCGATATAGTGAGGCTTATCAAGATTAACGAGCACTAAATCAGCGTACCAGCCTTCACGAATCATTCCTTTTTTTGCGAATCCGAACGCACGAGCTCCCTCATATGTTGCCATTCTCAACACGTCAACAGCAGGAACACACACAGGATCGCGATTTACTCCCTTATGTAATAATGCAGCTGTCCGCATTTCTTCCCACATGTCGAGCCGGTTATTACTTGATGCCCCGTCAGTTCCGAGCGCTACAGGGAAGTCCCTGTCAAGCCACTTAGAAAGAGGCATTATACCGCTTGCAAGTTTTAAATTACTGCATGGATTATGAATCAGCGTGATATTATTCGAGTCTAAATTTATATCAGGATCTAAATATACAGCATGAGCAAGAGCTAAATAAGGCACGTCAATAAGCCCTGACTCGTTTAAATATTTTTCGGGGGACATTCCTAGATTATCAAGTTCGCCTTGAGTCTCTAAAAAATGGAAGTGAACGCCGAGCCCGTGAGATTTTGCCGAGTCGCTAATTAACTTCATTGACTCAATCGGCACAGTGTAAGGCGCATGAGGGCCAAGCTGTACAGTTATTAAACCTTCACGGCCATGATATTTTTCTGCGAGGTCTAAATTATTTTGCAGTGAACGCTCAATTTTTCCGGGGGCTCCTGCTGTTATTCCGCGAGATAAAGCCGCTCTCATTCCCGCACTTAAAGCAGCATCGGCTACTCTCTCCATAGCGAAATACATATCAGCAAAACATGTCGTGCCGGTCTCTAACATTTCTAACATTGCCGACAAAGTACCCCAGTAAATATAATCGGGCGTTAATTTTTCTTCAACAGGCCAAATTTTAGTCTGCAGCCATTCCATTAACGGGGATTCTTCACCGAGTCCGCGTAATAAAATCATCGCCGCATGAGTATGAGCGTTCACAAATCCCGGAATTACTGCCATTCTTCCATGACCTGAAATAATTTTATCTGCGCTCGGAGGAGTCTTTGAGGAGTCAATAATTTCCGCGATTCTCCCCTTTGATACTAACATGTGAACACGTTCGGCCTTTGTCCGTGAACCGTCAAGAATTAATACATCTTTAAATAGTGTCGCCATTTCCTAAAATCTTACTCCTTTATGTAGGGCTCTAAAAATTGCATCCATTTGAGAATCCCCGTGCCGTTCATGTGAACCCCGTCAACTGTGTAGCGTTCGGGCATGTTGTCATTCTCGGCGAAAAATTTATGAAGATCTAATAATTTGCAGTCTAAATCTTTCGCTATCTCCGGCAAAAGTTCATTTACTGAATTAATTATATTGCTTGGCCGTCTTGTTTCAAATTTGCCGTTATTCACGACTGGTAAGAGAGTCTCAAGATAAATTTTTGTCTCAGGCGAACCGGTTTTGACTCGTTCTATAATTTTCCTGATATTTGCGGCAATGTCAACCGGAGCGACTTTGTAAACTATATCATTCAGTCCGATTTCTATAAATAATTTTGCGGGCTTTCTTGATATTATCTCGTCTAACCTGTTAAGCACTCCCGTTGTTGTGTCGCCTGCTATACCGCGATTAATGACTCTCAAGTCCGGGAATATCTCATGAAATTGCACATAGTCCGTCAAACTGTCGCCTAAAAAAATAATTTCATTGTCATATTTCGGCATTGCTTCATAAATACTAGCTTTTATCATGTAATAAGGCTCATTAATGAGAGTGCTTGCTGTCCTTGTATTTTCAGCGTTTACAACCGCACAAAAATTGAACGTGATAGACAATAACGCAATAATAAATATAATCTTCCTAAAATTTTTCATTATTTATTCTTGCCAGCCCTTCATGTATTCGACTTGCTCGTCGGTCATTGAGTCAATATTTACTCCGAGTGCTGCGAGTTTAGACTCCATTACTGCCCTGTCAGTCTCATATGGTACAGGATATAAGCCCGGCTTTAATTTATGCGTAAAAATGTGAAGTGCTGACTCTAATTGCAGCGAAAAACTTAGATCCATTATTTCAATCGGGTGGCCGTCTGCACATGCTAAATTTGTGAGTCTTCCTTCACCGAGTAAATTAATTCTCCGGCCGTCTTTCATTATATAAGTGTCAATGTTATCGCGTAATTTTTCTACGTGGTCAGAGAGTGCGCTTAAATCGGGCTTGCTGATCTCAACGTCAAAATGTCCGGCATTACCTAAAACGACTCCGTTTTTCATGCGCTCTATATGCTCGCGTCTGATAACGTGAATATTTCCTGTTAAAGTCAAGAAAATATCTCCGAGCGGGGCGGCCTCTTCCATGCTCATGACTCTAAATCCATCCATGAGGGCTTCACAGGCTTTGTGAGGGTCAACTTCAGTAATAATAACGTGCGCTCCATTTCCGGCGGCTCTCATTGCAGTACCTCGTCCGCACCATCCATAACCGGCGATTACTACAGTTTTACCGGCAACTATCATATTTGTAGTACGTATAAAGCCGTCCCATACTGACTGGCCGGTCCCGTAACGATTATCAAATAAATATTTGCTCAAAGCGTCATTTACGTCAATCATCGGGAATTTAAGGACTCCCTGCGAGTTCATTGCGCGCAATCTCTTAACGCCTGAAGTAGTCTCTTCCGAGCCGCCTAAAATATTAGGAATCAAATCCGGGAATTCTTTATGAATCGTAGCAACAACATCCGCGCCGTCATCGATTATAACATTCGGTTTATAGCTCAAAACTTTACGGACATAATTAAAATATTCTTCTGTATTCATGCCCCTGTGTGAATAAACATGAACGCCGTTTTTAGCAAGTGCCGCGCAAATTTCGTCTTGAGTAGAAAGGGGATTACTTCCGCAAGCTGCGACAGTTGCACCGAGTTTTGTGAGAGTGATTAATAAATTCGCTGTCTTGGCCTCCAAATGCAGACATGCCGCAATAGTTGCTCCCTTGAAAGGCTGCGAGTCCTTGTATTTATTATACAAAAATTGCAATGACGGCATATATTGCCACGCCCAGTCGATTTTATTCTGCCCTCGTTCTGATAGTGATAAATCCTTAACTTCAAAGTCTGACATAAAAATTTGTGCCTCCTGATTTATATTATTTGCTGTAATTATAATATATTAGCAAAAACATATTTTATTCTACTCCCACCCGCCCACCCGACTGCTGCGCAGTCGAGTAGAATAG
>JAFSWW010000037.1 GCA_017444345.1 Synergistaceae bacterium
CTGTGAGAATATCGGCCCTATAATCGTAAACGTCAGGAATGTCGTTAAAAGAACCGTCGTGAAAGGTACGACAAACAGGTCAATCATTTCAGGCGTGTGCTTATGAAGCCATTTTTCAATTGAACACATCAGCCAGACGGCAATAATTACGGGAATTACGTGACCCTGATAGCCGACTTTCTGAACGTTTATGACGAAGTTAAGAATCTTGAAATCCCACGTAGGAATTTGAGACATTGAGCCGACGACCCACGCATTTACTAAATTCGCATGAATCATGGCCAAGCCTATAACTGCGCCCAAGAAAGTATTTCCGCCGAAGACTCTAGCCGCTGAAATTGCAACGATGACCGGTAAATATGCAAATGCCGTATTAGCTACCATGTCTAAGAAATCATACCATGAAGTTTGCGCGAATTCCGGGTAAACCTTGCCCATTGCCTCGACAAATCCCATCATGAGACCTGATGCAACAATTGCGGGCAGAATAGGAACAAAAACGTCGCCGATTGCCTTTAATATTCGCTTCCAAACGGGCTGGCCTGCTGCGGCTGCTGCTTTGACGTCGTCTTTTGTCGCTTCAGTCATTCCTGTAACGCTCAAGAATTCCGCATAGACTTTATTGACTGTTCCCGTGCCTATAATTAATTGCAATTGTCCGTTATTCTCGAACATGCCTTTGACTCCGTCGACGTTCTCAAGGGCTTTCTTGTCAACTTTGGAATTGTCCTTAATAACGAGTCTGAGTCTCGTTGCGCAGTGGGCCGCCTGAGTGATATTCTCCCGCCCGCCTATGTGTGAAACAATTTCTTCCGCACATTTTCTGTAATCCAGTGCCATAATAAAATAATACCTCCTGAAAAATTAAATTAAATTTAAATCTGCAAACGCCTTAGCAAGCCCGTCATCACTAACTGAAGGACAAACAATATCAGAAAGTTTCTTGAGAGCCTCCGCACCGTTAGCCATACAGACACTAGTTCCAACAGTCTGTATCATTTCCAAATCGTTCATACTGTCGCCGAATCCTATAGAGTCGCTTAATGGGACTCCAAATTTTTCGCAGATAATTTTTACGCCTCGTCCCTTGTCGAATGCCTTATTAATAATTTCGCCGTTAATGCATTGTGAAGATGAGCCGCCGACTTTGACTTCCTGAACTATAAAATTAAACTCATCGCCCATTAATTTTTTAGCCTCGTCAAGCTGGGACATATCAAGACACATGATAACTACTTTATAAATCGGTGAGCCGTCATATTGACTCATTGGCTTGATTCCTAAATTTGCGGATAATGCTTTTCTCCAGCGTTCAATTTCGCTGTTTCCTTCACCCTGAGAGCTTAGGAACTCGCCGAGATTCTCATCGCCCCATGAACCTTTTTCGGCCTCGATTGTGCAAAAAACTCCGTGCTTGTGTAAAGCATTTAAAGCCGTGTCTCTCTGTTCGTCTGTCATGGGATAATTAAATAAAATTTCGCCGCAATTTTCACCGATTGCAACATAACCGCCCGCGCAGGATATAACGCCGTCAAATTTGTATTTAAGCAATGGCCTTAGCATGTCGGGATTCCTGCCAGTGCATAAAAAAATTTTGTGCCCGTTTGAGCGTGCCTTGTTGATTGCGTCTATAGCACTTTGAGGGGGGATATTTTCTCCCGGTTTTGTCAGAGTGCCGTCGATGTCAAGAAATATTAATTTCACTAGTTTTTGCCCTCCTTGATTAATTTTTTGTCTTCATCAATTAAACCTCTTAAAAATGTAATTACTCGTTTTGGAATTTCCGTTATTTCCGCAATTTCCTCGTCGTTGAGCATTGCAGAATATTTATCGCTATACAAAATATTACAAGCAATAATCCCAAATGACGGAATGATTTTTTCTCCGTCAAGAACTTCATAAAGTTTTGTCATAAATTCTTCGTGCTCTTGTTCTCTTTTTCGTTCCCTCTCATCAATTTCGTCTAATAATCTCACTAGCTCTGGGTCTGGCTGCCAAGGCAATATAATGACCTCCCTTGAGAAATTAAGCTAACCCGATTTCACGCCTTAAACTTGTGATAAACTCGATCGGGCGTTTTACTACTGCCGCAATCTGTTCGTCCGAAAGCAGACCGGATTTTATGAAATCGCAAATATTTTGCCTGATACCTTTTTCAATACCAGCGTCCCACGTTAATTCAAGTTCGCCTTTGTACCTCACGCCGTTTCTCCTTTCTTCAAATAGGGTGTCTAGATAATCCCTAAATTCCAAACGATATTGAATATCGCTAAGACTCATAACTCTTTCAAGATACATTATAAATGCCCGCCGCCTGTCTTTATCTAGTCCCCTGTCAGATAATAATTTCGCTATTTTTTTCATGTAGCCGACTTTGCTTTTATCTGACTTGCGATACTTGGCCGCAATTTTTACCGAATATATAAATAAATCAACTAGGCTGTCTCCTGATAATAATTCTTTATCGCTCACTTCATAAGCCTTAACGAGATTATATTTATACTCTATTGAAGTCCCGAATAAATCAGCCTTGTAAAAATCATTCTCATTCTTTGGCCGCCCCGCTGTGAGTATAGCCAGCGCAACAGGATTCTTATTATAGTGAGTGAACAGCAGGCAATAATATCTAAACATTCTGAGCGCAAAATCTTCCCCGCCCTTGTCCTGAATCTCAATGTGCAGTAACACCCACTCTTCCCCGCCTTCTTTCAGGAAAATTTTCAGCAGTTTATCTACATATCTTTTCGGAGTATTAATCTCATTGTCATTGAAAGCCGCTAATATATCGTGAAGTTCTTTATCGAGAAATTCAGGCTCATGATTTAAATCTGCTTTGATATATAATCCCGGAATAAATTTCTCCAGAATCTCGCGCCAGAAATCAGCAATAAAATCTTTCCAGAGTTCGTCATAATCAAACGCCTCTTGCTGTTCTTGAGTTAAAATATTATTTGCTGTATATTCTGTCATGAGCTGCCCGGAAAACTCCTTTAAATAAATATAAAATTTTTTTGCTGTGAAATTATCTTGAATGAGAAAATTATAATATCAAATTTTTATACAGGCAATAAAGCAAGGTGCTATAATCACGTAAAATTTTAATTCATTCAGGAGCATAATAAACTTGTTAAATAATAAATCTCATAATATGGACATGCTGCACGGGTCATTGCTTGATAAAATTTTAATATTCGCTTTACCCCTAGCACTAAGCATGATTTTGCAGCAATTATTTAATTCGGCTGATGTTGCAGTTGTCGGAAGATTTGACAGTCCCCAAGCTATGGCAGCAGTAGGCAGTAACGGAGCAGCAATTAACTTAATGGTAAATTTATTTGTCGGTCTCTCAATCGGTGCAAATGTTATCGTAGCTAAATATATCGGAAAAGGTGAGACTCAAAAAATTCATGACGCTGTACACACTTCTATATCAGTCGCGTTAATAAGCGGCGTTATTTTGCTAATATGGGGCTTGAGCGTCGCAAGATTCCTATTAACCCTAATGAACACTCCGGACGATATTATTGACTTGGCAGTGATTTATTTCAGAATATATTTTTTAGGGACACCGTTTATAATGCTGTATAATTTCGGCTCGGCCATTCTGCGCAGTAAGGGAGACAGCAGTCGCCCAATGTGGAGTCTTATTGCCGGAGGAGTAATAAATGTAATTCTAAACATGATACTTGTCATAATATTTAAATTGAGCGTCGTGGGAGTTGCCGTTGCTACAGTAATTGCTAATATAATCAGCGCGCTAATTATTCTATATTATTTATTGCGTGAAGAAGCCCCGTTTAAATTTAGATTTCAAGATTTGTGCGTTATGAGGGATTATGTGACTCAAATAATAAAAATAGGTCTTCCTGCAGGACTTCAGGGAATGTTATTCGCGATCTCAAATGTTACTATTCAGACGGCAATAAACAGTCTCGGCTCATATGCAAGTGCGGGGAGTGCGGCGGCCTTAAATTTTGACTTTATCACATATTTTTTTGTCGGAGCATTCACTCAAGCGGCAGTAACTTTTACATCACAGAATTTCGGAGCGGGTGATTATTTACGCTGTAAAAAAGTATTCAATCTCTCAATGACTGCGGGGTTATTTTTTACCGGGCTGGCCTGCTTTATCTGTGTATTCTGGGACGATGAGATTTTGAGCCTTTACACAGTTAATCCTGAAGTCATGTATTATGCTAAAATCCGAATGATTCACGCAGTTGGCTTTTTATGGCTGTGCAATGTCTACGAGATTCCCGGTGGAGCTTTGCGCGGAATGGGATATTCTACACTTCCTACAGTTATAATATTGCTGGGCTGCTGTGTTCTGCGTATTATATGGTGCTGGACGATTTTTGCTTACATGAAAGATTTTGCGGTCTTAATGGATGTTTACCCGGCTTCATGGACAATAACGGGAATAGCGACTCTGATTGCATATTATTATATAAGGAAAAAGTTATTTATTTGATTGAGAATTAGGCGGGCGATATTATTTGCGTGAGTGAGTAAATGAGAATTTGCCGGACATTGTGAGATATTTGCGAAAATATTTATATAAGCGCGTAAAAATTTCGTGTAATATTATTTGCTTGATATTATGTAAATAGCTGTAGATTCCACGAATAAGGCAAAAATATTAAAGAATTCTATCACTATTTCCGACAATAAAATGAATATAATGGCAAAAAATTTTTTTCACGGAGGACTCAAAACATGAATAAATTACGTAATTTACGCAAGGGGGGGGGGGGGCTGTGTTAGTATAAACAGTTTCTCGCATTATAAGTCAGGAGGTTGTTACTTATGAGAATAAATAATAATATTCCTGCATTAAAAACTTTCCGCAAACTTGAATCCACTAACAAAGCACTCAATAAATCAATCAGGGCACTATCAACGGGCTTGCGTATAAATTCGGCTGCTGATGATGCTGCGGGATTTGCAATAAGCGAGAAAATGCGTTCACAAATCAGCGGGCTCGACATGGCATTAAAGAATTCGCAGGACGGGATTTCATTTTTGCAGACGGCAGAAGGGGCACTGGGTGATGTGAATTCAATTTTGCAGAGAATGCGCGAGTTATCAGTACAGGCAAGTAATGACTCTCTGACTTCAAATGACAGGCAATATATACAGCTTGAGATTGACGAGTTAAAATCGCAAATTAATCAAATCGCCGGGACTACACAATTTAACAGAAAGAGATTACTTGACGGGAGCTCCGGGGCTTTATGGTCAAGCAGTGATTTAAACGTGAAGGCAAGAATTAACGGGGGATTGACTTATAAAGACGAGTTCGGCCAGAAAGTAACGAGCGAGGGCAATTATAAAATTGTAGTCAGCACAGAACCGGGCCAAGCTCAAGTCCAGAAAAGCAATATAATAAGTGTCGCTAAATATGGAATGGATATCGAATACGAGATACTCACAGAGCCTATAATTCAAACTGTATACGAGGTAGAAACACTTACAGAGACGATAACAGAAATGGTAACAGAACTTCAGCGTTCAACTGAGTGGGTAACAATTACTAGAACACAAGAACTCCCTCACATTATTTTACTAAATGAAGGAATTGACTCTATAGAGCAAACATCAGGCAATGGATGGGCATTTGAAAATGGGAGTCTTATAATATCAGAAAGTGGAACTTATGACATTCGCGGAACGGCAGGGGCTGATGCAGCAAATTCGCCAAACATTATAGTCAAAAATGGAGTAAATGCTAATATATTTTTGACTGATGTAAATATTGATAAGAGTAACACGGGAGTAAATATGTCAAAACTCGGTGAAGCTGCTTTACAAATAGAAAGCGGAGCAACTGCTAATATATATCTAGCTGGTAATAATTCATTAAATAGTGGAGCGGGTCGTGCGTGTCTTGAAGTTCCAGACGGAGCAAGTGTAAGAATTTCAAGTGCTGAGGGGGACGGACAAATTACAGGAACACTCACAGCTAATAATAGCTCAAAAGGTGCTGGAATTGGCGGAGCAGGATATCCATCCTTACAAGGGCGTGCAGGAAATATATCAGTGTATGGCGGGAAGATAGAGGCTCGAGGAGGAGCAGGTTGTGCAGGAATCGGAGGAGCTGACACGGAAGGTTATGACGGAGGAGGCCATATATTTATAGCAGGTGGTAATATAACATCATGGGGGGGAACATTTGCAGCAGGTATAGGGAGTGGATATTTTCCAGCAACATTTTCGGCGAAAACACGTACAAGCGATAATACTATTATAGAAATTTATGGCGGTAAAATTAATGCATACGGAGGTAGTGCTGACGAGGAACTTATTAATATTTCAGCAATTTATGATGTTCACGGAGCAGGTATAGGAGGCAGCGCATATTCAGGAGCAGGATTTATTACTATAAATAAAACACTCATTGATGACGGTGATATTATCGCAGTATCTGGCGGAACTGGTGCAGATAGAATAGGTCATGGAACATCTGGCGATAGGTCGGTATATGAAAATAGAATTAATCTGAATGCAAATATCCCTGTAAGTTATAGCGATGCACCGAATCGTCCTACAGTTAATGTTAAAATCGAACAGCAAGAAGAACGCGAAGTATATATTGAGGTTGCAGTACCAGTAACAAGAGAAATTACTCATGAAGTTACGAAAAAAGTAGATAAAATTGTCGGTTATCGTGTTGTTGATAAAATACCAATTATAAAGGGGCTTCAGGGAGATTTTGTTTTTAGAGAAAAAACGCTCGGTGAAATATCGCAATTTTATGACTCGAACGGAAAATTTTTACTCTCTCAACCTCAAACTATCACAATCACGCAGGGCGACGGCAAAAGCGCAAATATAACTCTCTACGAATCCGACACAATGCAGGACGTATCAAAGAAAATCAATGACGCTATAGCAAATTCACTCGGCCAAGCAAAATATACTGACAATCCCAATAAATTTTGTACAATTTCAGACGGCACCGAGAACACTTCAGAGTCAGTATACGAGAAAACAGCAATTTATGACTCAGACGGCAATTTAACGGGCTATGATATTCAAGCTACAATGTTAATTCGTTCGGCAATTCCCGGCCAACTGGGCGAGCTTACTTTTTCAGGCAGCGAGGATTTATTAAACGCGCTCGGACTTAACACTATTCAATCATCGAGTGAGAGCACTTACACGGCCAGCGTATATAATGCTCACACAGGCCAGCCAGTAGCAGTGAACGTGAAATCTTCAGAACCTGAATTCCCGAGTCTCATACCTCCTGAAATAGATATACGCGTCGACTTAATAGCCGGCCTAAAATCAACATGGAACGAGTCAACAAAGTCATTTATGCACGTTAAAGACGATAATTATTCAGCATTTATTCATTTAAGCGACAACACAGCAATATTTCAGACGGGAGCGAACGAGGGCGAAGATTTTATTATTCAGCTCGGCGACACATCGACATTTGCACTAGGAATCGACAATGTAAATTTATTGACCCGCGAAAACGCATCACGTTCGATCGGCATTCTTGACCGTGCTATAAATCGAGTCTCAGCCCAGCGCGCTAAAATCGGAGCCTTCAACAACGCCCTTGAACACGTAGTAAATAATTTGACAACAACGAGCGCAAATCTTTCAGACTCCGAATCCCGAATAAGAGACGCAGATTTTTCACAGGAATATATGAATTTTATCAAGCTGCAAATTTTGAATCAGTCAGGCACGTCAATGCTTGCACAAGCTAATCAAACGCCGCAGTCCGTATTAAGTTTATTGCAATAATTTATAAATCGCTCAAAAATTTTTTGATATAACACTTGCAAAATAAAAATAAGC
>JAFSWW010000038.1 GCA_017444345.1 Synergistaceae bacterium
CGCCCGGACTGAAGGGGTAGCGCGAATGTGCAAAAAATTTTACTCCCGTCTAAGATTTATCACCGCAAAAATTATCAGCAATATAAACGTAACTAATATCGCAGACATTCCGCCGTCAAATCCGTAAAACTCCGCGATAAAACCTGTAATTAGCGGCATTATTGTCCCTCCGCAGCAGCCTATCGTGAATAATATTCCCATCGCTAACGGGTATTTGTTCGTGTAAGGTGCTGACGACGCGTAAATTATCGGGCTTATTCCAGCCATACAGAATCCCAAACACGCAACACTAAGCGCAATAAAAATTTTACCTTCAGACTTCAGCATAACAGCAAAGAAAACCGCCGCCCCTATTCCAGAAATCAGCAAAATTTTTTTCTCATGCACGTATTTAGCAAGCCAAACACAAAATAATCGACCAGTCAGCATAACTAGCCATAATAACGAAGCCATTGACTGACTGAAATTCATCGTCATTGATTTATGATTCATGTAAGTAACAAGCCAGCCGTTTACAGCAAATTCACAGCACAGGTACAGGAACATTAAGCAGGAAATTATAATAAATCCAGAGTCCTTGAGAAATTCTATAGATTTACTCGATTTATTTGCTTGAGAGTCAGAGTCAGAATCTTTCAGAGTCTCAAGCGCGGAATAATCTTTTACTGACACAAACAAAATTAATTCAATCAGGCCAAGTGCAATAACAAAAATTAGTCCCGCCCTCCACGTTATAAGCCTCAATATAGAAAATATCAACGGCGCAATTATCGCACCTACAGCAAAAAAAGCGTGAAGCAAACCCGTAGCTCTATTATTACCACCCGATAAAATTATTACTCCACGCTGCGAAAAACTTATAGAACTTCCCCGCCCGATTCCTATTAATGCACACGCAAAAAATAACATAACATGCAATTTGCTCAGAATTAACAGCGAAAATCCAGCAAGTATAAGCATAGTCATGAGAATAATAGATTTTTTCTGTCCGAGATATAAGCCCGCAAGACCGATTAATATTCCTGATACAAGATTTCCCAGCGAATAAAATGACAATAATGCACCGCTTAAACTTTCTGATAAATTATAGGCCGCCCTAATATCCGGAAGCGCAGAACCTATTGTTATCATCACGACCCCGCAGTAAAAAAACGCATAATAACACGTGTAAAATAATTTCTTGTCCGTCATTATAAATTTACTTCCTTATATGCTAATGTACCCGCAATCGTGCTATTTTGACGCGCTATTATTATCACGGTTTTATTATGTATGAGACTGTTAATCGAGTTATTGTCAAGTGATATTGCATTCTCATCGAGCAGCACAATCGGAGCGTCTTTCAGTATAGCACGGGCAAGAAAAATTTTTTGACGTTCTGACTCCGAGAGACTCAAATTTTCGCGCGGTCTTGAGAGTAAATTTTCACAATCTGCTAATTTTGCGGCCTTGATTACGTCTTTATCAGCTGCATTTTTCCGGCCAAGTCTAATATTTTCCTCCACTGAAGAATTTATTAACTGCGAGTCACGCGATATTACAGCAAATAACGACATTAATTTTTCAGGGTCGAACTGATTAATATTTTCTCCGCCGATTTTAATAGCTCCCTGTTCAACGTCCCAGAATCTTAGAATCAATTGCAAGGCCGTAAAATTATTTTCTCCCGTCAAAATAGTAATTTCTCCCTGCTTGGCTGTGAACGAGATATTTTGCAAATTTTTATAGCTCACATTCTGAAATTCGAGAGTAAAATTTTTGTTCGTCAAGATTTCTGAACCTGTCTGCAAGGGCTGAGTCAAAATTTCGTCTGCGGGCTTGTGTTCGTTCTTGAGTGCTATAACGTTTATTAACGGCTCATACATGCGCAATACGGTTAATATGAACAAAATAAAATCTGACATTCTCAGCGAGTCATATAATAAAGCTCCTGCAAAAACTGTAGAGACAACGCCGAATTTCAGCACTTGACATGCACAGACAGCAAAAAATTCATTCACACGCGCAAGAATTAAAGCAACAGGCACCACCCATAAAGCAGCCAACGCAAGCCGCCAGTTTATATAAATCAACGGCAATGACATAAATACAATAAATATCAGCGCGCCCGCAAATGGTGCAGTAAAACGGGATTCTTTGTTCTCGAAGCTCTCACAGTCCTTCATTATTTGAGCAGCTAAATCTTTCGGGGGGTTATCGCTGAAAAATGAGAGTGAAATTTTCCGCAGTCTCTCAAGCAGAGTCAACCGCCTGAAATTTGACTCTTTAGACGATGCCGAGAACGTCATATTATACTGGAACCATGACGAAGCAAATATTAACAACGCACAAATAAAGGCCGCTCCGAGATAAAATACTGCTCTTGAGTCCGACATGTTAAAGCCGCCGATATTAATAACGCTCAACAGCATTATTAACGAGTAAATCAGCCCGACCGGTAAAATAAGCGCAAAATTTTGAAATAAGCACGCAATTACCGCAAGAAATAGATTTATTGTCCCGCCGTCAGAGAGTAAAAATTTATTCTTCAGCCATAACATTTTATTTGGCCTCCTTTAGTGCGAGAATTTTATTTATTTGAATTACCGCATTATTATTCTGCATGGCTGAACGTGTCAAATTAACCGCTGTCAAAGGCGCAGCAATAACCGCCAATATAAAATTTTGCAGAAATTCACGGGAGACTCCGAATCTCACCGCAACAAACACAGCAGCAGCTATCAAGAAAATAAATACTCCGTTCATAGCTAAAGTAAATATCATCATAGGGAGGCGCAATTCATTCGAGTAAGCTATTTTGCAGGCTTCGTAACTGTCTACAAAATGTTTTATGCGTCTTAATGCGTGCTCACTCTGTCCGAACATTTTCATAACAGGAACGCTTTTAACATATTCGACCGTCTCTGCTGACATGAGATTTAATGCTTGATTGTACTCTGATAATTTTTTGTTGAGAGATTCGCCCGCCATCCTCGCCATTAAGACAAAGCCAAGCACTAAGGGAGCAAGACTCACAGCCGCAAATTTCCAATCAATAAATAATAACAGCCCGACAAGACCTAACGCAAACGAGAGAGACTCAAATTTATTCGTCAGAGCAAAGGCAACATAATTTTTTGCAGAATCGCTTGACTCTATAATTATCCGCCGCATTTCTCCTGAATTAAAAGAGTCATCGCTCAATAATTTATCACGCAGATTATCAGCAATTTTTGACGCAGCTTTATCAGCAAATATCAGTCCGGCCAAGTACAGCAAAATAGAAATTATCCCCGACGCAAGAACAATAACGCCGTAATGTGAAATATTTTCGAGTCCTTCATTAAATACAGCGCAAATAATAATCTGCCATATATACCAGACAGGAATAATTGCAATTAACGCGCTCACCCCCGCAAGAATCCACGAGACAAACGCAAAAATTTTATATTTTCCCGCAAAATCAAGAAGCCCGCCGAGATTCAAAATTTATCACTCCTAATTTAATTAATTTACTCCTGATTATATAATATTGCCTGAATTTATCATGACTTATTAGTGAAGGGAGAAATTTTTTATGCAGTGCCCTAATTGCGGAGCAGCCTACAACCCTGCAAAATATAAATGCGAATATTGCGGAAGTTTTGTATTTATGAACGAGGACAAACAATTTAACGTGCCTGAAAGCGTCATACAAGAAATTTCATCTAGCAGCAATACACCGGGAATTTATGTATACGGCTCTTTACTAGGCAAAGGCGAAATACCGTTAAGACTCGGACTCGCAAATTATTACACGAGCAAATTCATAGGAGTCGGCGGAAAATTATTCTTGACCAAGACAAATTTATATTTCTCGTCGCACAAAGTTTTTCAGAATAAAGTCGACCTGCAAATTAATTTACTCGACATTAAGAAAGTTGAGCAGGGATTAAATTTATTAATCAGCCAGCATATTTTAATTCACACGAACGAAAAGACTCATAGATTCGTAGTTTACGGCGGTAAAGAATGGCTTAACATGATAGAGTCAGCTATAAAAGATTTCACGCCCTCATCAAGCGACAAAGACTACACGGCGGAATTAGTGAGACTCAAGCAATTATTAGACAAGGGCATAATCACCGACGAGGAATTTGCGATTAAAAAACGTATGCTGCTGGGAATCTAATAATTTCATTGGATGCCTTGTTAATTTCTTATGGCCGTATGAAACATTGAAATTATAATCTTTATTGAATTCTGTTCGCGCTTCAAACGGACATACGCAGACTCTTCTACTGCACGATAAAGACTATCTTCGTATTCATGTCTATAGTTCCATCGGCGCATTATTATAAGGACAACCTGCTTTACTCATGCTTGAAGTATCAAATTTTTCACTCGTGATCGCCTCTTCAAATGTTCAATGTAAATCACCTCGAAATAAAATTTACACTATCTAGCGCAGGTCATGAAAGAATAACGGACAAAATTTTTACATGTTCGCGCTGCAAATGTTTTCGGATTGGAATTAATACACTTTATAGACTTGATGAAAGATTTTAGCTTTTGACTTTGCTTGTATAAATTGAGAGAATAACGCAGAAAATTTTTTTACGAGTCATAATCATAATTTGTGAAAAATTTTTTATTCCAGTAAAATAGCATCATGACATAAAGAAAGGTTATAATAATTCACATATGGAAAGACTTAATAAATGTTTAGTAAAAATTGTAACATTTCATAATGAGGCAAACGGCTATACTGTTTTGAAATGTAAGCACACTTTTTTTGACGATTTAGTAACTTTTGTCGGAAATATGCCACGCCCTCATGTTGATACAACTTTTAATTTTACAGGTGAGTGGGTAAAGAGTCCCAAATATGGCCGTCAGTTCGCATTTGACACTTTCGAGGAAGTTTTTCCCGCAACAGAAGAAAGCATCATCAAATATTTAGAAAGCGGCTTAATAAAAGGTATCGGCCCCGAAATGGCTCGCAGAATCGTCAAGAAATTCGGAACAGACGCAATAAATATAATTAACCAAGATATAAATAAATTGCTCGAAATTTCCGGAATAGGTCAAGCAAAATTAGCTCAAATTAAAGAAAGTTGGCAGCAATACAGAAAAATTCAAGATATTATGGTATTCTTGAAGGGTCATGACTTGAGTACGGCTCTAGCTATGAAAATTTATAATCGATACGAAGATGAAAGTATTGACGTGCTCACAAAAAATCCATATAAATTAATCGAAATCGAGGGAGTCGGCTTCAAGACTGCTGATTGTGCCGCAGCAAAAATGGGGTTCGGCAAAGAAAATCCTTCACGAATTTTATCGGGAATATTTTACACTCTCCAGAAATTAGCAACTGAAGAAGGACACTGTTTCGCCTATAAAGATCAGCTCATAACTAGGGCCGCAGAACTCCTCGAAATCCAAGAGTCTCTAATTATGTCGCATTTATACAAAATGAAGGACGAAGAAATTATCGAGGTCGACAACGATGCTTATTACTTGCCGGGCATATACAAAAGCGAAGTTAATTCAGCAATTAAATTAATCGAGCTGCTTAAATACGGCCGTAATGATAAATACACTCCTAAACGCGTCAGAAACAGCATAGACTGCAAAATTAATGTCAACGGCGAATTTGTAAAATTTACTGATGAACAAATCGAGGCAATCACTCAAGCAATGAATAACCGCGTATTTGTCATAACAGGAGGCCCAGGCACAGGAAAAACTACAGCAGTTCGCGCAATCATGAAATTATACGAGGACAGCGGCAGAAAAGTTCTATTAGCTGCACCTACAGGACGAGCGGCCAAGCGTTTGCAAGAAGTTACAGGCCATGACGCTAAAACTATTCACAGAATGATAGGTCTAAAATTTCACGGCGAGACAGAACACGACGAAGATAACCCCCTTGAAGCCTCTGTCTTGATAGTCGATGAATGCTCAATGATTGATATATATTTGCTTTATATCTTGTTAAAAGCTATACCCCACGAAATGAAATTGATTCTTATCGGCGACGTTGACCAGTTACCAAGCGTAGGGCCGGGAAAAGTTTTAGCAGATATGATTGACTCCGGCGTTATTCCATATGCGAAATTAAATCAGATTCAGAGACAAGCTCAGGACAGCAAAATTATATTAAACGCTCACAAAATTAATGAAGGTATTATGCCGTTACTAAATGAGGGCAGCGAGTCAGATTTTTCCTTCTCAGCAATAGAAGATCCCGAAGTAGCAGTAAGCCGTATCTTGAGATTTTGCCGCGAAAATATGCCCCTTGATAATCACGATTTATGGTCGGACGTGCAAGTTTTATCGCCCATGAGAAAAGGTGTTATCGGCGTGTTAAATCTTAATAAGCTAATACAAGACGAAATTAACCCATGTCCGCACACAGGAAATAATTTAAGAGACCCTTTTATTAAGCGCGGAGAAACCGAATATAGACTCAATGATAAAGTAATGCAGATTCACAATGACTACAATAAAGCAATCTATAACGGCGATATAGGCATTATAACAAGTGTCGACAAGTTAAATAATACTTTGACAGTGAGCTTTGACGAGGCCAGAAATGTCAAATATGAATATGCTGAACTTGAAGATTTAGTCTTGGCCTATGCTATTACGATTCACAAGTCCCAAGGCTGCGAATACAAAAAAGTTATTATCCCCCTCATGATGTATCAATATATAATGCTGCAAAGAAATTTGCTTTATACCGGAGTAACGCGCGCAAAGGAGTCATTAACTCTAATCGGCGAAGAAAAAGCCGTTTACATAGCCGTAAAGAATAATAAAATCTCTCAGAGAAATACTCGGCTCGCTCAAAGATTGAGATATAACGCAAAATTTATAGTTTAAAGGAGTTATTAACATGCAAGATACTTTATTTAGCGTCATAATGCTTGCTTACAACTGCGAAAAATATATCACAAAATGTTTAGACAGCTATTGCAGTCAGGATTACCCCGCAAAAAATTTCGAGATTCTAATCACTGACGACGGCTCAACGGACAAAACCGGCGAAATTTGCGACTCTTATGCTGAAAAATTCCCGTTCGTTAAAGTTTTTCACACAAAGAATCAGGGAACAAGCGCAGCCAGAAATGTCGCATTACCTCATTGTCAGGGGAAATATATAACTTTTTGCGATTCAGATGATTTTGTCTCACCGCAATTAATTTCGATTTTGACTCATGCTGTAGAAATTGACCCGGATTCAGATATGTTTGTGTTCAATTACTGCACGGAATTAAATAATAATCAATGGCCGCTTTATGATATATCAGGCATGAAAATATCAGACTGGGAAAATATATCAAGTGAAAATTTATCGCTCGAAATCTTAAAGGGTACTAAAATCGGCGGGGTCGGCGGCTTCACATGGAACAAAGTATTTAAACGCGAACTAGTGCAAAAAATTTTGTTTGACGCAAATCTTTCTGTAATGGACGATCAATATTGGGTAATAAAAGTTTTAAGCACTTATCCTGACATGAAAATTTGCAAGATAAATTATTGCTTGTATTGTTACGTTCAACACCCTAATTTCGGCCAGTCAAGAATCCCCGGCAGAATTTACAATAAAGACGGCCTAAGCTGGTTCGTTGTATGTCAATGTGAAGAATTAGCGTTAAATCTCACGCCCAAAGTCCGCGAACAAATCGAGGGCTTAATTTATTACTGGTCAACGGGGAATTTGTATCAAATGGGGAAGTTAATGACTCCTGAGACCCGCAAATATATTAAATCACTCATGCGAAAGTATGCAGCAAAATATTATTTCAGGTCAAAGCACTCGTTATCGCTCAAATTACGGGCATTATTCAGACATTTATTAGCACTCTTACACGTCCATAAATATAAATAGCGGCCATTTACGACCGCTAAAAAATTTTATTTCTTCATAAATCCGGGCTTAATTGAATCTAAATACAAATTTTCCCTCTCCTGAGCTAGCTTGATTGTTGGTAATTGACAAAAACGCTTCTTTGTCCGAAATAAATACGAGATTATAGACAGTGTTATCATTATCTGTGAAGCTCAAGAAATTTCCTGAACGCGTCATATTAACCTGCCAAGAATCTGATACAGTAACAGGCTCTGAAGGTATCCCGGCAAGCTCTAAGAAAGCATCAAGAAGTTTATTTGTCATCAATAATGAAGTGTTAATATTTATTTTTGCTGTGATAGTTCCGTCAGCATTCAAAGTTACGCCGGAAAAATTGAGAGTGCCGTTTTGCAGAGTAAATGAAAATGTGTCAAGCGATTTGAGATATTCTGTTTCCGGGTCATTATTGGGGTTGGCAATATCGCCGAGTTTCATATATCCGCCGCCGTCAAAAGCTGTCCAATTTTTACTCAAAGCTGCTTCAATGTCTAATGTTACTCTCTTTAACGGTAAAAACATGCAGGTCTGCCGGGAATTGCCGCCGCTCTCCGTCATGAATACAAAAATTTCGTCGGTGTTCTCAACAAATATAATTCCTTCGATGTTTGTCTGCGTGAATTTATAGATATTGTCATTAGCTTTAGTAAATTTTACGTTGTCAGGTGCATAAACAGTCTGTGAAATTGATGATTCTTCATTACTGGCGGTATTTGTTGACTTCATATATAACGAATAGAAAGATGCTACAGTGCTGTTAATGGTTGAAGATTCCTGCTTAGTGTTCTCGAAATACATTGATACAGCTTCAGGGACAATAAGAGCAATAATATTTGAGTTATCAGCTAAGTAACCGCCGCCCTGATTGTTATCTAGTTTCCAAGTGCCGTCTAAAATTGTCTGCGGGTCTAATGAAGTATGA
>JAFSWW010000039.1 GCA_017444345.1 Synergistaceae bacterium
GACCAGACCAGACCAGTAATTATTGTCTTGTAAAAAATTTCTATTCACAATTAAATATTTTATTATTCTCATTCTTACGGGAGTACGTGAGTCTATGATTATCATGTATATAAATTCCTGTACAGGAATAGGGAATCAACTTTTTATGTATGCTGCCGGACTATCTTTAGCAAATAGACTCAACACTGAATTAATATTAGGTTCATGGGACGTAAGATTTTCAGCTAGTGAATACAGAGATTATTATTTATCAAGCGCAAATTTTCCGGCAATAACAGAACGCCACGCAAATTTTCATGACATCAGGAAAATAATTTCAACGTCAACAGCATTCAGAGCAGCATTTGAAAATTTTATAGCTTATAAGCCTATTAGAAAGCAGCATATTTTTAGACGATTAATACGCAAAATATTTCACAAATTAGTCCCGAATGCAGTCAGCGGGAAAATATATTATTACAATATATCGAATTTGATCGGAAATTTTGATGATATGTCAGATAATATATGTGTAACAGGCTATTGTGAATCAGAAAAAATTTTTATGAATATATCTGATTTAGTGCGTAAAAAATTAAAATTTGCTGACTCATGTTTTAATCCTGAATTAGCAAATAAAATAAAATCGTGTAATTCTGTTGCCCTTCATGTAAGACTAGGCGATAAAATGACTTTTCCGAATTTCTTAGATTTAAGTGTAAAATATATCAGGGCAGCAATCGAAAAAATTTACTCGATCACAAGTGCTCCCGAATTCTTTGTATTCAGCGATGATATTAATTACTGTCGCGAGAATCTCACGAAAATTTATCCCGGTGCAAAATATAATTTTATTGACGGACAGACTCCCCCGCAGGACATGGCACTAATGACAATATGCAATCACGTTATAGTTGCTCCGTCTACTTTCAGCTGGTGGGGGGCATGGCTTAACGAGAACCCGAATAAAATTATAATCGCTCCTGACGTAAAATTATGGTATGAGAATGCCGAACACGGAAAATATTTATTGCCTGAAAGCTGGATTAAAATTAGCTGAGTATAATATTATATTGCTTTAAAGAGGGTGAATATAATAATGCTTAAAAAATTTATTTTACTTGCCGGCTTAATTCTCGCGTTGAGTCCGTTTGTATTATTTCCTGTCTGTAATGACACTAGGCCGGACGGGGCTTTCATGAGCTGCTTTTATTCGGGAGTATTTATTTGCTTAATGGGAGTCTTAATAATATTATTTGCGTTAATTGCTATTTATGGAAATTTTTCTAGTTTGTGCGTTATTTTTGCCGGAGTTTGTGCTGTTATGTGCTGGCTCGTTCCAAATGGAATTATAAAAATTTCCGGCTCAAAATGGGCGTGCGGTCTATGTGCAAATCCTGAACATTCCTGCAGAGCTTTGACTATTCCGGCTGTAGGAATAATTGCGGCGTTAATAATAATTTTCTGCATAGTTGATATTACGATAAATTTTATACTCGGCAAGAAGTAATTTCACGAACGAGCGAATCGGATCGGGGGGCTGGCGGGCGGGTAGGAGTCAATATTTACGAGGGATATAGCCCTGTATGTGCGGGGGAATATGCGCGATTAATATAAATTTTGTGAATGGCACTAAATAATTTTTCGCGTGCGTGGAGTCGGATTCTTCGGATGGGCGGGGGGGACTCATAAAAAGCTAGTTAGGTTATAATTTTGCTAAATAATTCACGTGAGGTGCTTATATAGTGATTCAAATAAAAAATTTATGCAAGGACTATAACAGGAACGGGAGAATCTTTCATGTTTTGAATAATATCAATCTCGAAATAGAATCAGGAGACTTCATAAACATAATAGGACGTTCGGGCAGCGGCAAATCTACACTTTTGAATATCTGCGCGGGCATGTTGACTCCGACATCGGGACAAATTTTTTATCACAATCAGGACATTTCACGCAAAAATGATAACGAGCTTTCACGAATTCGCAGCAAAAATATCGGTTTCATTCCGCAGGGAGCCTCGGCACTCGAAAATTTGAGCGTCATAGAAAATATTTTATTGCCTGCCTGTATTTATTCACGTGATAATAATAATAATATTGAAGAATACGCGCGGAATTTGCTAGGAAAATTTAATATTTCCGGACTTGCTGACTCATTTCCTGATGAGCTTTCAGGCGGTGAATTAAGGCGTGTCTTGATTGCCCGTGCTTTGATAAATCACCCTGAAATCATTATAGCTGATGAGCCAGTTTCAGATTTAGATATTAACTCGGCTTGTGAGGTCATGAAAATTTTTGCGGCCCTGAACTCTGAAGGCGTTACTATATTAATGGTCTCTCATGATTTAGATACTCTTAAATACGGCAATAAAATTTACACAATGAACAGCGGCAATCTTTTAATCGGCAATAAATTATAATTCGCGTTATAATCTTGTTATTTATTTAATAGAAGGGACTTGTTAATCCATGAAAAAATTTTTACTAGCTTTATTATTGCTTGCTCTAACATGTTCGAGCGTTTTCGCCGGGCAGTTCGTAAAAGGTGATGCTATAGTAGTCTTCAAAGCTCCTGAAGGCCAAGTAATTAAAGCATCAGGACTCAAGAAAGACGGACATTTATTTGCTTCAGTAAATACTGCTGTTAATTCAGTCGGTGCAGCTGTAAAAGCAGCATATGAGACTCTTTCAGAAATTGACGGAAAAATTTTCGTACACGTTCATTCGGATTCACTCACAACTGAAGAATTAATTAACGAACTCAAGAAACGCGATGATGTAATTTCTGCCTCACCTAACAAAATTAATAGACCCCTGGCTCGTCCAAATGATGAATTTTACGGCGATTTATGGGCACTTGAGCGCATGAACTGCCCCGCAGCTTGGGACATAACAACAGGCAGCGAAGATATTTATATTGCAGTAATGGACAGCGGAGTTTGTAAGCATCCCGATTTACTTGACAATATTGCGACAGGTTACGGGCGTGATTTCGGCGATAATGTTGACTGGGCAAATGACTCAATCGGACACGGGACTCACGTTTCAGGAATAATAGGCGCGGTCGGTAATAATGAAATCGGAGTAACCGGCGTAAACTGGAAAGTCAAAATTATTCCCATTAAGGCGACTAACTCAGAAGGTTACTTCCCTGATAGTGCCGTAGCTGATACTTTAAATTATTTGTCGGGCCTGCTCCGTGATAATCCTAATATGAAAATTGTAGCTCTTAATATGTCATACGGCGGTTATAGTTCTTATACTCCGTCAGAAGCTAGAATGTATGACTCAATGTATAGTATATTCAGTGCGTTTGATAAATTAAATCGCTGCTTACTAGTTGCAGCAGGAGGAAATGAAGCAATCGCAGCATGTAAGCCCGCACCGTTCGATCAGCCTTATTACGAGTGGCACGAATGGCTCGGATTTGACGGCCCCGAATATTATAAAGGTGATTATATGTATCCTGCGTCATATACGGGACTAAATAATTTAATTGTTGTAGGTGCTATTAATTCAGCTGACAAGGCAACCGATTTCACATGCTGGGGCGACTGGGTTCACGTTGCAGCACCCGGCCAAGAAATTTTAAGCACTTACGATAACACGCAATATGAATTTCTTGACGGTACATCAATGGCCACGCCTTATGTTAGCGGGACTATAGGACTTCTTGCCGCAAAATATCCAAATGCTACAACGAGTCAAATAAAGGCCGCTGTAATTTTCGGGGCAAACTCAAATATAAATCCTGTTATTTATCCGTATGAATATAAATGTGCTTTATATAAAGAAGTAATCACAAAGCAAATAGACAACCGGATCAAAGAAGGTCAACTACAGGAAAAAGACCGCGAGTCTACAATTAATTCATATGTTCAGAATATGATAACAGGACTCAGAGATTTTGAATCACTTGACGGCACCGGCAAAGTTTCTCGATATGGATTTATTGACGTTAAAGGCTCGCTCGATAAACTTTCTCAATATGTAGCAAACTCTCAATATTTGACCCCTGACGAACTGCCCGCAGACCCTGAAGACTCAAGCGGCCCGACTCCGACTCCCAGCCCGGACCCGACTCCCTATTATCCAGTGAGAAGCAGCAGCAGCTCCGGTTGTAATTCAGGATTCGCAGGTTTAATGATTTTTGCTGTATTGATTATATCTGCAAAAAAGTTTTATAATCACGCGAAATAATATTTTATTTTAGGAGGTCATATAATGCGAAAATTTTTATCAGCTTGTATCATGTTAATTCTTGCATGTGCCAGCTCATTCGCAGCGTCAAATTTCGTTGAAGGCGATGTATTAGTCGTTATGCTGGCTCCTGAAGGCGTGAACGAGATTACTACAAATTTTCTTGAGAGTCCCGAATGCAGCGAATATATTTCAAGCGCGTTAGATCCCATTGACGCAAAATTAATGAATATTTACGACGCTATTTCGTGGGCAGACGGCAAAATCCATTTTTTAGCACATTCTGATACTAACTCGACCGAAAAAATGATAGCAGCTCTTAAGGCAAATCCTAATGTCGTAACAGCCTCGCCGAATCGTATTAACCGAGTCAGAATGCGCGCAAGATAAATTTTTATTAGGAGTAATATTTATCATGAAAAAATTTTTATTAGCTTGTGTAATAATTTCTTTAGTGAGTTCGTTTGCTTTTGCCGGTGAATTCATTGAGGGCGATGTAATTGTCGTATTCAAATCAGGCGAGTCTGTAACTAGATCAGGACTCAGTGAAACAGGGACTCTCCGTGCTTCTGTAAATGCTGCTGTAAACTCTCTCGGAGCTTCAATTAAGACTAGTTATAATGACTTGTCGGAGGCAGATAATAAAATTTTCCTGCATATTCACTCGGACACAAAGACGACCGAGCAGTTAATAAGTGATCTATTAAAGCGTGATGACGTTCTCGCAGCCTCACCGAATTATATAAATTATCCGCGAGCAAACCGGCCTAATGACGAATTTTATAGTTATCTATGGGGACTCGAAAAAATGAACGCCCCCGCCGTCTGGGACACTACAACGGGCAGCGAAAATATTTACGTTGCTGTCATGGATTCGGGAATTTATGAACACAGCGATTTAATTGCAAATTTAGCTACTGAATACGCTCAAAATTTCGGAAATACTGACAGCTGGACAGATCAAAACGGACACGGGACTCACGTTGCCGGGACTATAGGCGCAGTAGGAAATAACAACATCGGAATCGCCGGCGTAAACTGGAAAGTTAAAATCATCCCTCTAAAAATAGAAAACGCAAATGGAGGTATGCCGAACTCTGCAATAATCAGCGCGTTGAATTATTTAACTGGTCTTCTACGTGATAATCCTAATATGAATCTCGCGGCCGTTAATTGCTCATTCGGTAATTATGCAAGTATGACTCCTACAGAAGCACTGACTCAAGACGCTGCATATACTGCTTATAAGGCATTTGATAATTTGAATCGTTCATTATTAATATTTGCCGGCGGAAATGAAAGCATAAAAGAGGGCGGGCAGATAACTTTTACAGAACCGGGCATTATATGGCAGGTTTTATACGGCAGCAACGAACCTGCATTTAACAAAGGAGATTATGATTATCCTATTTCTTATACGGGTTTGAATAATGTAATCTCAGTAGGATCTATAGACTCATCTGATAAAGCACCGTTATTTACATGTTTTGGCGATAATATTCACGTTGCTGCACCCGGCTCCCAGATTCTAAGCACATATAACAGTCAAGATATATATCGCGAAATGCAGGGGAATTCAATGGCTGCTCCTCATGTAACAGGCTCGGCGGCTCTTCTTTTGTCTGCATATCCTGACGCTACACCGAATCAAGTAAAACAGGCAATTTTCCAGAGTGCGAACTCAAATATAAATCCCCTCGTTTATCCCTATCAACTTATGTGTGAATATGCAGCTAGAATATATGAAATTAGAATCGTTAATGTCTCAATCGATCAAGGAGCTTTAACGCCTGAAGAGGGACAAATAGCAATAGAGCAGTTCACTCAATTTGTTATGCAGGAACTCAAGGACTACGAGCAATACGACGGAAATTTCAAAGTCTCAAAATACGGCTTTATTGATTTAAGCGCGGCCCTTGAGAAATTATCTCAATTTGTAGCGAATGGAGAATATTTAACGCCTGAAGGTGATAGCGGCGGAGATGATTCTATTATTCCCCTTAAGAACAGCAGTTCAGGCTGTAATACAGGATTTACAAGCGGGATAATAATTTTTGCGGCGATTTCTTTATTCCTGATTTCTCGCAAATATATTTTATAAGAATGGAGTCATAACATGAAAAAATTTTTTGCTTTATCTTTATTGCTAGTTCTTGCAAGTTCCTGCGCATTTGCTGAAGATTACGTAAAGGGTGATGCTATTGTAGTATTCAGCGCAAATCAACCTGTTACACGTTCGGCACTCAGGGCAGGCGGAGTCCTTCATAATTCAGTACATGCCGCGGCAAATTCCGTTAATGCCTCAGTTAAAGCCGCTTATGAGACTCTTTCTGAATCAGACGGAAAAATTTTCGTTCATGTTCATTCAGACGTGTTGACGACCGAGCAGTTAATTAACGCACTCAAGCAAAGAAATGACGTTATAGCAGCTTCACCGAACAGAATCAATAAATTTTCTAAGACTCCTAATGACGAATTCTATAATGAATTATGGGGACTCGAAAAAATTAACGCGCCTCAAGCATGGGACTCTACAACGGGGAGTCAAGATATTTATGTTGCTGTAATTGACTCGGGATTCTATAAGCACCCTGATTTAACGGCAAATCTCGCAGAAAAATACGCCCTAGATTTCACTAACACATATGATAATAAATGGGATCTTGACGAAGTAGGACACGGGACTCACGTCGCTGGAACTGTCGGAGCAGTCGGCAATAATAATATCGGTGTCGCCGGCGTTAACTGGAACGTGAAAATTATTCCCTTCAAAGGCATTTAAGATAATGATGTTATATCAGCTCTTGATAGTTTAATACAAATTATCAGTACTGACAAAATCAAAGTCGCTGCAATTAATATGTCGTTCGGCGGTTATGAGTCAAATGCTCCCGAAGAAATGAATGATAACGCCGCCTATTTGGCCTATAAAGCATATGATAATAAGAATTATTCTGTGTTCGTAATCTCAGCAGGAAATGACGGCATAAATAACAGCGTCCCGACCCCTTTCGATCAGCCCGAATTCGAATGGCACGACATGCAAAGTAGAGATGCCCCTGTTTTCAAAAAAGGTCAATATGTTTATCCCGCAAATTATATCTTAAACAATAAAATCGTCGTCGGAGCTACTGCCTCAAATGACACCGCAAGTTCATTTAACTGGGGACAAAGTGTTGACGTAGCCGCCCCCGGTGTCGGTATTATGAGTCTTTACACCCCCGACGCTGAATACTACAACGCAGAAAATCACGGAGCAGCTCCATATATTTATAGATCACTTGATGGGACTTCTATGGCTTCCCCTCACGTTACAGGTGCTATAGCTCTTATCGCGTCAAAATATCCGCAGGCCACGCCTCAACAGTTAAAGCAAGCTATTATTCAGGGAGCTAACAAAAATATTAATCCCGCCGTCTACCCCTATAAAGTCAAATGCGACGAAATGATTTCTATCATAAAATCTGCTATTGATAGCAGGCTGGAAGAAGGTATTATCTCACAAGATACAGCAGATAGAAAATTTGCGGAACTCGTAACACAAGTAAAAGAAGGTTTCAAGCCCTATGAAGTACTTGACGGGACGGGCATAATTTCCAAATATGGACTTCTTGACGTGAACGGCGCATTAAATGAACTCGCTAAAATTATTTCAGACGATACACCAGCACCGAGTCCCACGCCTGAACCGACTCCGACTCCAACTCCAACGCCGACTCCAGAACCGAGTCCGACTCCCACTCCTGAGCCAACACCGACTCCGAGTCCGACTCCCACTCCTGAATCAGAAGATTATTATCAAGTTATAGGCAGCGGCGGCGGAGGCTGTAACTCGTTTGCATTTGCGGGGATGGCATTTTTTGCGGGATTAGCTGTATTCATTAAGAGAAAATAATTTGAAATAGTCAACTTTTCCACACGTCCTGATGAGTCAAAACTTGTCAGGATTTTTTTGTGTGTGCTATTATCTAGTAAATTCACTAGGGAGGCTCAAACTCATGCAAAAAATTAGCGCGTTCACTGAAGATTTATATAATCAAAAATTTCGCATTCTCTGTGATTTATTCCCTGAGGCTGTAACTGAATCTAAAGACGACAACGGGCAATTAATTAGATCAATCAACGCCGATATTTTGAGCCGCGAAATCTCCGCACCCGTCATAAATAACACAAAGCAGTCTTACTCTTTCACTTGGCCGGATAAAAATTTGATTATGAGTCAGGCAGCACAGCCCACTACAAAGACTCTCAGGCCTATACGCGAGAAATCTTCAGGCAAAGACAGCACACCGGGCAATTTCGACAGCGAAAATATTTATATCGAAGGCGATAATCTCGACGCACTGAAAATTTTAAGAGAGACTTATTTGCGGCAAATTAAGCTGATTTATATAGACCCGCCTTATAATACCGGACATGATTTTATTTATCAGGATAATTTTTCAGAGAATCAAAGCGAACACGAACAGAAATCAGGACAAAGAGACAGCGAAGGAAATAGACTCGTTCAAAATAAAGAGACTGACGGCAAATTTCATACTAACTGGCTTAATATGATTTATCCAAGATTGAGAATAGCAAGGGACTTATTGAGCGATGACGGAGTTATATTTATTTCAATCGATGATCACGAGGCCGCTAATTTACGCAAGATTTGTGATGAGATTTTCGGGGAGAAAAATTTTAGGAATCAAATATTATTACGTAGACGAGTTAAGAGTCTTAATGCACAATTTGCAAATGACGGCTTGAAAAGTTTTAATATAGGTTGTGAATATATGCTTGTTTACTCAAAATCATCATCATTTATGTTCAGACCGTTGCGATTTGATAAGGATGATAAACCCGAAAAAGGTTCATGGAATGTATTTTGGAGTAATGCAGATAGGCCTACAATGCGTTATGATGTATTAGGATTTACTCCAACGACTGGGCAATGGAGATGGCAGAAGGAACTTGCTGATGAGGCTATAGAAAATTATCGCAAATATGAGAAAGATTTTGCCGATAAAATGAGTCTTGAAGATTATTGGCGTATGAATGATTCAAATATGAGATTTATACGTAGAATCCCTGACGCAACGGGCAAAAATGGCGGTGTTCAGTGTTGGATACCTCCATATGATACAACATTGCGCACAAGTGATTGGACAGATATGGAAGTATCGCAAATCGCAAAAGATTATGATTTACCGTTTGAGAATCCGAAAAATGTTAATGTGATTAAAGAAATTATTTCTTCAATTATGGGTGATGATTTCATAATTCTTGATTTCTTTTCAGGATCAGCAACAACAGCCGATGCCGTATTCAGGATAAACGCTCAAGACGGAGGCAATCGAAAATTTATACTTGTGCAAATTCCTGAAGAGACTCCGGTAAATTCTGAGGCATTCAAAGCGGGCTATAAAAATATTTGCGAAATCGGCCAAGAAAGAATCAGACGTGCAGGCCGTAAAATCCGCGACTCACTGCCTCTGACTACTAACGAGCTTGATACGGGTTTTCGCGTGTTCAGAGTTGACTCAAGCAATATTAAAGACGTTTATTTATTCCCTGAGGAGTTCAAGCAGGATACTATAGAATTATTTGCTGATAATATAAAGCCTGACAGGACGCCGGACGATTTATTAATTCATTCAATGCTGCGTCTGGGAATAAATTTATCTGCAAAAATTGATATAGCTTTCACGTTCGGCAAGAAAATTTTTATAGTGAATGATAATTATTTAATAGCTTGCTTTGATGACAACATAACAGAGAACACCGTGATAGATATAGCAAAGAGAAGGCCGAATTACGCAGTATTCAGAGACAGCGGCATGGCAAATGACAGTGTAATGACGAACTTTGAGCAAATTTTCAAGACATACAGCCCTGACACAAAAAGGAGCGTGATTTAATATGCTGTTCAAGTTCACGGAGCAGGAATATCAAACAAAAGCAGTAGACAGCGTTATAAAAGTGTTCGAGGGTCAGAATTATAAATATTATTTCACGTATAGGCGCGATGTCAGCGAGCAGGAGACGGGCGAAATTTTCAAGAATGATGATTTGCTTTATACAGGTTACGGGAATCACGGCGTTTCATTGAGTGATTATGATTTACTGCGGAATATCCGGCGCGTTCAGACAGGAAATAATATAAAACTTTCTGACTCTGTAAATAACGAAATCGGCTCGTGCGTTCTTGATATAGAAATGGAGACGGGGACGGGCAAGACTTATACTTATATAAAAACTATGTTCGAGCTTAATAAAAAATTTGGCTGGAAAAAATTTATAGTGATAGTGCCGAGTATTGCAATTCGTGAGGGTGTCAAGAAAAGTTTTGACATAACGCAGTCCCATTTTATGGAGCTTTACGGGACAATTGCGAAAACGTTTGTATATGACTCTAATAAATTGCATGAAATAGATTTTTACAGCCAAGACTCGGGAATAAACGTAATGATTATAAATATTCAGGCGTTCAATGCAAATTTTGACTCTAAAGAAGGCAGCAAGAATTACCGCATAATCAACAGTGAACGCGATGATTTCGGGAGCCGCAAGCCCATTGATATAATTGCAGCGAACAGGCCTATAATAATACTTGATGAGCCTCAAAAAATGGGAGGAGCTAAGACTCTGGCAGGGATAAAGAAATTCAAGCCGTTATTTGCCCTGAACTATTCAGCGACTCACAAGCAGCATCATAATTTAATTTATGTACTCGACGCATATGACGCATTTATTAATAAACTCGTCAAAAAAATTGAGGTGAAATGTTTTGACGTTAAGAATTTGCCCGGCACTCATAGTTATATGTACTTGAGCGATATAATAATTTCACCCAGTAAAGCACCTGAAGCAAGACTCGAATTTGAACGCGGCAATAAAAGAATTACGCGAATAATTAAGGCCGGCGACGATTTATATAAACTTTCAGGAGAAATGAGTCAGTATAACGGCTTTATTGTGAGTGATATAGATCCGAGGGAGAATGCTGTAACTTTCACGAATATGGCAAAAATTAGAGTCGGTGAGGCAGCTGGCGACGTGTCAGAAAGTTATTTAAGGCGTTTGCAGATTCGCGAGACCATAAGGGCGCATTTCGAGAAGGAAAAAAATTTATTTACGCAAAATATAAAGTGTTTATCACTATTCTTTATTGATGAAGTCAGTAAATACAGGAAATATGACTCTGAAGGCTGCGAGACTAATTCAGAATACGGCGAAATTTTTGAGTCCGAATATAATTCACTCCTGAATGAATATATAAATCTTGATACGCCATATAGTGAATACTTGCGAAATATTGACGTTAAGAGGACTCACGCGGGTTATTTCTCGATTGATAAGCACGGCCGCAAAGTAAACAGCACTGTAAAACGCGGCAATGATTCAAGCGATGATATTTCTGCGTATGATTTAATTTTGCGCGATAAAGAAAGATTATTGAGTCTTAATGAGCCTGTGAGATTTATATTTTCGCATTCGGCCTTGCGTGAGGGCTGGGACAATCCTAATATATTTCAGATTTGTACGTTGAGACACGGGGGGGACTCGCCAATTCGTAAGCGTCAGGAGGTCGGGCGGGGCTTGCGTTTATGCGTTAATCAGGACGGCGCAAGAATGGATTTAAATTTTTTGAGCGATAAAATTTTCGACATAAATAAATTAACTGTTATAGCTTCAGACGGTTATAATGATTTTGTAGCAGGACTTCAGCGGGGGATCATTGAAGATTTATATAATCGTCCTACAAAGGCAGATATTGAATATTTTACAGGCAAGAAATTTATTAGCGGCGGTAAAGAAATTATTATTAGTGAAATAGACGCGAGAAAGATTCATAATTATTTGATTAAGAATGATTATATAGATTTTGAAGATAATATCACGCAAAAATATCATGATGACAGCGATAATAATAATCTAGCAGAATTACCGGCGGGAATAAATGCGGGAGTTCACAAGATAATACGTGCAATTTTTGACTCGAGTCTGATTCGCGAAATGATTGACGACGGCCGAGCAGCTAAGATACTTGAGAATCCCCTGAATAAAAATTTTTTCCGTGAAGAGTTCCAAAGGTTATGGAGCTTGATTAATCACAAGTATTCATACAGGGCAGAATTTGACAGCTGCGAATTAATAAAGAAATCTATCACTGCAATCAATAAAGAATTATCAATCAGTCAAGCATTTATCACGATAACAACGGGGATTCAAGAAAATTTTTCGGACTTTGGACAGGAGAAGACCCGCACGGAAAAAATAAAACTTTCAGGAATAAGCAGCGCAAAATATGATTTTATAGGGGAGATAGCAAGAGACACTAAATTAACCCGCCGGAGTGTTGCCGATATTCTAAAGGGAATTGACTCGGAAAAATTTAAAATGTTCGCTTTAAATCCTGAAGAGTTCATAAAGCAAGTAACACATTTAATAAATACTCAGCGTGCAGGGATTATAATTCAGCAGGTAACTTATAACATGACGAGTGAAAGCTATGACAGTTCAGTTTTTACAATGGGCAAAAATGGGACTGATTTAAATTTTACTCATGCACTTGAATCAAAAAAGAACGTCCAGCCGTATGCAATTCTTGACAGCAAAGTAGAGAAGGATATGCGGGAAGAGTTAGAGAGATCCGAAGAAGTTTGTGTTTATGCTAAATTGCCGAGAAGTTTTACAATTCCGACTCCTATGGGCAATTATTCCCCGGACTGGGCTATAGTCTATAATGATAGAGACGAGAATAAACGCGAAATTTATTTTATAGCAGAGACAAAGGGTAGTCTTGAAAGCGTTATTTTACGGCCTATAGAATACGCAAAAATAGAATGTGCTAAAAAATTATTCGCTCGTCTCTCAAGTCAGAATGTTATATATAAAGAAGTAAGAAATTTAGATGATTTAATAAGTATCTTGCATAAATAAATTATTTATATAGCTTGGAATTTTGCCGGAAAGTCAAAAGTTTTCAGGGCTTAATAAATATCTTGCATAAATAAAAATTTGCCGGCTCAAAATATGATAATATTATTGATATATTTGAATCAGGAGCTGAAAATTTCATGATAAATAAATCTTTATTCGGTACAATGCCGGACGGCCGCAAAGTTTATAATTACACGTTTATAGACTCGAAAGGTCAAAGCGTTACGATTTCTGAATATGCATGTGCGATAATCGAGACAAAAGTTTTCGCAAATGACGGCAAATTATATGACGTAACACTCGGTTATGACACTTTGAATGAATATTTGCAGGACACGCGGAATTTCGGGGCAATTGTCGGACGTTATGCGAATCGAATCGCGCTGGGAGAATTTACACTTAACGGCGTAACTTATCATTTAGAGCGAAATAACGGGCGAAATACTTTACACGGCGGAGTTCAGAGTTTCCGCAAAAAATTATTCACTAGCACTCTTAAAGATAATTGCGTTGAGTTCAGGCTTGAGTCTCCTGATCTTGACTGCGGATTCCCCGGAAATTTTGTTTTGACCGAGCGGGCTTCATTTATTGACGGTGCTTTAAAAATGGAGTATGAATATATTTGCGATAAAGACACTCCGGCGAGTATCACGAATCATAATTATTTCAACTTGAACGGGCACGGGAACGGGAGCATTATGAATCACGAATTATTAATTAATGCTGCTCGATATTGCAGGGCCGATCGTGAATTATTAGCAGCTTGGCCGCCTGTCAGTGTAGAGGGGACTCCGTTTGACTTCACTAAACCGCGCAAAATTATAGACGGGATATTTACGTATTCGCCTGAAATAATTAATGCTAACGGCGGTTATGATCACTGCTACGAGACTCCCGAACATGACAAGCCAGCCGCAATTATAACGGGCGACAAAACCGGAATCACTCTCGAAGTATATTCAGACATGCCCGCATTACAATTTTATTCGGGGAATTCAATCGGACATACTCCGGGCAAAAACGGAGCTTATTATAACAATCATGAAGGATTCGCGCTTGAGTGCCAGCAATTCCCTAATGCTATGAATATAAATGAGCCGTCATGCCCTAATGTAATAATTAAAGCAGGACAGCTCACTAAATGCTATATCACGTATAGATTTAAATAAATGCGCCTGAAATAGTATGCTCGCTTCGTCCGGTTGCTTTAGTCTTGATAGCTTCCATAAGGGACTCAAAAGCTGCGTTAAATGCCTTCAGACCGTCAGCAAGTAACTTAGCGCAAATAGCATCGAAATCAATGCCGAGTGATGATAATTTCTTAATTTCTGACTCGGCTTCGTTTAAATCGTTCTCAAGAGTTAATGCCGCGTGGCCGTGATCAACAAATGCGTCAAGAGTTGCGGGCGGTACAGTATTTACAGTGTCAGGGCCGATTAAATCTTCAACATATTTGACATCAGAATATGCTTTATTCTTTGTGCCGGTGCTTGCCCATAATGGACGCTGAATAAATTTCTCGTTCGCAAATAATTTCTTGAATTCCTGATACATGAGTCTAATTCCGTCGACTGCAATTTTTCCGGCTAAATCGTCATTCTTAGGCAGTGCAGCGTCAACGGCAGTATCAACACGAGACACGAACACAGAAGCAACTGACGCAATTTGTTTACCGGCCTTATTTGCACCCTCGATATATGCCCTTGCAACGTTAATATATTGTTCCTGCGAGAAAATAAGAGTCGAGTTTACATTTACGCCGCCTGCAATGCATTCTTTAAGTGCCGCGATTCCTTCAGGTGTTGCGGGAATCTTAATCATGACGTTCGGGCGGTTGAGTAATGCAAATAATCTCTTGGCCTCGCTGATTGTCGTATTTTTATCGGACGCGATTAACGGGTTGACTTCGAGACTCACATAACCGTCTTTGCCATTAGTCGAGTCATATACAGGTTTAAGAATATCTGCGGCGGCTCCGACTTCCTGTAATGTCAAAATCTCATAAATTTCTGCGGGAGTCTTGCCTTCTTTAGCGAGCGCGGCAATTTCCGAGTCATAGTCTTGAGTTTTCGCGATTGCATTCTCAAAAATTGACGGATTTGTTGTAACTCCGACAACGCCCTTATCGATCCAGCTTTTAAGCCCGCCCGACGCAATTAAATCACGGCTTATGTAATCAAGCCAAATACTTTGACCGAGATCAAATGCTTCATGAATACTAGTTTTCATAAAATAATCTCCTACCATTTCATAGAATTTATTGCGGCCTTCTCAATTTCAAGACCTGCTAAATAATGCCTCGTGAACTCTTCAAAGCCTGCGACTTCTTCAGGAGTAGGACTCACTGCTTCACCCGTTAAATCTTTGAATATCCGCGAGTCTAAATAATTCTCAAGTTTGCCGTCTTTCTTGCCGTCTACCATGTAAGCAGCTAATAAGGCAATACCCCACGCGCCTCCCTCGCTTGCAGTTGATAATACACTGACAGGAGAGTTTACTGCAGCGGCTAAAATTTTCTGCATCACAAGAGGTGTCTTAAAGAGTCCGCCGTGTCCCATTATTTTATCAAGTTTAACGCCCTCGTCCTTCAGTAAAATATCCATGCCGAGTTTAACAGCTCCGAGTGAAGTATATAGATTCACAAGCATGAAATTAGCAAGATTAAATTTACTGTTAGGCATTCTCGCAAATAAAGGCCGGCCTTCATTTATGAACGTGATATTTTCACCTGAATAATAGCCATATGCAAGCAAGCCCCCGCAGTCTTTATCGCCGCTCAATGCATGAGTGTATAACTTGTTAAATAATTCGCCGGTGTCTGCTTTGATTCCCATTAAATTACAGAACTCGCTGAAAATTTCGATCCAAGCGTTTAAATCACTAGTTCCGTTATTAGCGTGAGACATTGCGCAGGGGAATCCCGACGGAGTCGTTACCATGTCAATTTCACGATGTAATTTCGATAATTTATGCTCAAGTACAATCATTGCAAAAGTACTCGTGCCCGCTGAAAGATTCCCAGTTCTCGGAGCTACTGAATTTGTTGCAGTCATTCCCGTCCCTGCGTCGCCTTCAGGTGGACATAAAGGAATTCCCGGCTCTAAATTTCCGGACTCGTCAAGTAATTTCGCGCCCTCTTGAGTCAAATTTCCTGCATTATCGCCGGCAACTAAGACTCGCGGGAATATATCACGCAGCTTGAAATCATAGCCCGATTTGCTTAATAACGCGTCAAATTTTGAAATCATTGACTCGTCATAGTCTAATTTTTCGGAATCAATCGGGAACATTCCGGCAGCGTCGCCGATTCCTATAACTTTCTGCCCGGTTAATTTATAGTGCATGTAAGCAGCAAGAGTAAATACTCCTGAAATATTCTTAACGTGGGACTCATTGTCTAGAATTCTTTGATACAAATGAGCTACTGACCATCTTAAGGGAATATTGAAATCAAATAATTCCGTCAAGAAATCAGCGGACTCGGTCGTGTTAGTGTTGCGCCAAGTCTGAAAGGGTGCGAGCTGCTTATTTTGCGAGTCAAGAGCGATATAACCGTGCATCATTGCGCTGATTCCTATAGCTCCGAACTTTTTCGGGGTTATTCCATATTTTGACTCGATGTCTTTACGCAATGAAGAGTAACAAGATTTCAAACCTGCGTCAACGTCCGCTAAATCATAAGTCCAGACTCCATTAATTAATTTATTCTCCCATTCGTGAGAACCTGAAGCTAAGACTCGGCCGTCATAGTCGATTAATATAGCTTTTATTCTAGTCGAACCGAATTCGATTCCCAGTGCAGTTTTTGCGGAGTTAATTAATTCTCGCGCGTCCATTTATTTCACCTGTAAGAACTCTTTAACGATTGAGTCGGCATCTATGCCCATTTCGACTCTGACCTGATCAGAAGTTCCCGACGCTCCATAATGATTCACGCCGAGTGTCTTAATTTTCGGGAGCGAGAGACCTGCTTTTACTGCCTCAAGAATCATAATCGCGCCCATTCCAGTATTAACGTGATGATCTTCAACAGTGAGAATCGGCCCCGTCTTTGCTGCTTCTTTTATTGCGTCCATGTCAGGAGATAACGGACAAGATACAGCCCAGACTGAAACATTCAAATTTTTGTCGCGTGAAAGAATATCTGCGGCCTTTAATGCGATCTGAGCCGTATAACCCAGTGCGAAAATAGATCCGTCTTTGCCCTCACGTAATTTAACAGCTTTGCCGTATTCAAATTTATAATCGCCTGTGAACTCTTTCAAGCCGTCAATTTTGCTGCGTCCTACTGCTAAACAAATATCTCCGGGAGTTGCTAACATCCAGCGGGTCGCCCTGTCAGTCTGATTCGGGTCAACAGGTACTACTAATTTCCATCCGAATGTGTTATGTAATAATCCTACATAATCAATGCATTGATGAGTCTTCCCGTCTTCTCCGACATCGAGTCCGACATGAGTCAAAACCGTTTTATTTCCTGCGTGATTTATATCGTTGAGTCTCTGCTGATTGAATACTTCATCAATGCCGAACACGCCGAAATCTGCCCATAAAGAGACAACGCCGGCAATACTCGCAGTTCCCGACATAGTAGCAACACAATGTTCTTGAATACCGCACTGAATGAAATTATCCGGAGCCTCATTCATAAATCCGCCAGTCATAACAGAAGGTTTCAAATCGCAGTCGAATACTAAAATGGGAGTCTTGCCGTCCTTCTTATAATTCAATTTGCCTACATCAGCAAGTGCCTTACCGAATGCCCCGCGATTATCGCTGACTTTTGCGCCCTCGTAGTTAAATGGCGTGCCTGTCTCGATAACTGGTGCTGAAGGATAATCAATTTTGCGGCCTTTATAGCTCGGACCTTGTTTGCGTCGTTCGAGTGCTTTTGTGAGAGTCGCAGGGTCTTCACCTAAATGTTTCATGATCTCGTCATACATTTCAGGAGTTACCGGCTTCCCGTGATAATCCGGAATTCCTTCCATTTTGAGGCCGTCTTTACCTATAACAGTATGACATAATAAAACGGTGGGCTTTCCGTGTGAACCTGCATTCTTTAACGCGCTGTATAAATCCTTGAATGAATGCCCGTCGACTTCTACAACTTCCCAGCCGTCTGCAGCCCATAACGCTTTTAAATCACAAGGCATGACTTTATTTCTATCTCCTGAAATCTGAATATCATTCCAGTCAACAAGAGCTACAAGTCCCGTTAAATTTTCTTTCACGGCAATGCGTCTTGCTTCGGCGATTTGTCCCTTAGTTTGTCCGCCGTCACCCATTAAGACATAAACTCGGCCATTATGTTTATTTGCACGTTGAGCGAGCGCAAAACCTGCTCCGGCTGAGAGTCCCTGCCCTAAGTTGCCTGTGCCCCAGTCGATTCCGGGAACTTCACGCGTTACATGACCCTGAAAAGCTGAGCCGCAATTTCTGAAATGTGCCATTGCCTCGTCCCTGTCAACAAAGCCCCATTCAGATAATGCAGCATATACTCCGGCTGAAGTATGACCGTGAGAAATTACTACATAGTCACGATTTAAGTCGCTGCAATTTTCCGGAGTCAAATTTGCAATCCCGTAAACTGATAAAAACATTTCCATGCTTGAGAAAGCTCCGCCGGGGTGTCCTGACTTGGCCGCACTTACCATAGTGAGGGCTGCTGCTCTTGCTCGTTTTGCTGCTGCTTTGAGTGAGCTTATTTGCTCGTCAGTGAGTGAATCGCCTGTTAATTTTGTTAATGCCATTAAATTTTTGCCTTCTTTCTTTGATAATATAAATATAAATATAAAAATTTTATCGTGATTTCTTGACAGCATTCAGCCAGCCGTCATATAGATTAATTCTATCAGATTCAGACATTGAAGGGGAATAACTGACACGCTTTAAATTATTAAAAATTTCGTTATTGTATAGACCTGCCGAGAGTCCTGCACAATAAGCCGCGCCTATGCCTGATAACTCTTCAGAGTCGGGGATTCTCACGGGAATATTTAATAAATCGCTCTGAAATTGCATTAAATAGCTGTTTCTTGTCGGCCCGCCGTCGACTCGTAATTCATTTACTGGAATCCCCGCGCCCGTCCTCATCTCGTTAATAATGTCTGTTATCTGATAAGCTATACAATCAAGTGCAGCACGGACAATTTCATTTCTCCCAGTCGCCCGGGTCATTCCTACAATGCACGCGCTCGCATGAGAGTCCCAGTAAGGCGCACCAAGTCCGGAAAATGCAGGAACTAAATACGTTTTATCGCCTTTATTCGAATTTCGTGCAAAATTTTCAGTTTCTGCCGGACTCGTTATCAGCTTTAAATCATCCTTCAGCCAAGTTATAACAGCTCCAGTATAATTTATATTGCCTTCTAGTACATAATTGACTCGGCCGTTAATTTTCCATGCTAGACTCGTTACAATTTTATCACTCATAGAAATTTTTTCGCCTATATTCATCATAACTGACGAGCCGGTCCCATATGTAGCTTTTATCATGCCGGGATTCAAACAGCCCTGACCGAATAAAGCACCGTGAGAATCGCCTAAGACTCCGCAAATGGGAATCTTTTTATCGAGCCAGCCGTCAAAATCAGTCATGCCAAAATCGCCGTCTGAGTCCGTTATTTCAGGCATACAAGATTTATTTATGCCGAATAGATTTAATAAATCATCGTCCCATGTTAAAGTATTTATATTAAATAATTGAGTCCTTGACGCATTAGAATAGTCCGTTTGATGACGCTGCCCGCCGGTTAATTTATAAATGAGCCACGAGTCAATTGTCCCGACTGCGATATTATTCGAGTCCGCTAATTCCTTCACGCCGTCAACATTCTGAAATATCCAAGCTAATTTTGCTGCAGGGAAGTACGGCGATAAATTGATTCCCGTCTTGTCGTGAATTATTTGCGAGTGTCCTTGTTTTGCGAGTCCCTCACAAATTTCAGCGCCCCGTGAACATTGCCAGACTATAGCATTATATACAGGTTCGCCCGTTCGTTTGTCCCAACATGCTGAAGTCTCGCGCTGATTGCTGATTCCCAGTGCGTAAATTTCTGATTTATTTATGTCGGCCTTGTCGACTAAATTTTTTACGGTCTCAAGAGTGTTATTATAGATTTCGCGCAAATCATGCTCAACCCAGCCGAGATTATTAATAATTTGCCGGTGTGCTTTATCAGTGCGGCATAGTAAGACTCCTTTATCGTCAAATAATAATGCCTTAGTGCCTTGTGTGCTTTGATCTATTGCAAGAATGTATTTACTCAATAAAAAACGGCCTCCCTCTGTGTGCAGATATTGTGAAGATAACTATATTTTTATCCATTATTCTACTCCCACCCGCCCACCCGACTGCTTACGCAGCCGAGTAGAATAGGTGAAAAATTTTGATTTACTTCAGCAACTCACAAACTTTTTTTGCGATTCCTTCTGCGTTCATTCCGTAGTGCGCAAAAACTTCTTGAGACTTCCCAGTTATAACAGGCTCATCAGGAAGTGAAAGATTTATTACTTTCTTGGGATCGTTCGCGCTGATTACTTGGGCGACCATACTGCCGAGTCCCCCGAACGGTGAATGTTCTTCTACTGTGAGAATTAACTTTTTACCCTTTGCAGCATTTAATAAAGTCTCACAATCAAGAGGCTTTACACAGTACATATCAAGAACGCCCGCAGAAATTCCTTGACTCTTCAGCAACTCCGCCGAGTCCTTTGCAGCCTTCACTAACTCACCGCAGGCAACTATTAACACGTCTGAACCTTCAGCTAAAATCGTCGCTTTGTCCATCTTGAACGGGATATTATTTTCGCTGTAAACGTCTTCAACAGGATTGCGGCCGATTCTCACATAAGCTGTCTTGTTATCGTTTAATAATGCCTCGAAAACGCACCTAGTTTGAAATCTATCACTTGGCAAATAAACCCGCATATTTGGAATCGCACTCATTGCCGCTATATCTTGACAAGAATGATGAGTCATTCCTAAAGCCCCGTAACTTACTCCGCCGGAAATCCCGATTAATTTAACGTTCGTATCAGAATAAGCACAATCAACTTTGCACTGTTCATAACTTCGAGTCGAAATAAACGAGGCAGGCGACACAGCAAATGACTTCTTACCGCATGAAGCAAGACCGGCAGCAATACTCACTAAATTTTGTTCAGCAATACCGACTTCAACGAACTGGGCGGGGAATTCGTCAGCAAATGAAGACAGAGAAGCAGACCCGCGCGAGTCACTGCATAAAACGACAATATTTTTATCACGTGAGGCAGCCTCTTTCAAGACCTCACACATTACAGCACGATTTGCGATTTTATTAGCCATTGAGTAAAGCCTCCTTATATGCTGCTATATCTGCGGCGATTTGTGTATATTCTTCCTGATTCGGTAATTTGTGATGCCATCCCGCTTTATTTTCCATGATGGGCGAGCCCTTACCCTTCAGAGTCTCAGCGATTATTACGGTCGGACAACCTTTTGTGCGTTCTGCTACGTCTAATGCGTCGCTGATTTGCTGAATGTCATTCCCATTCATTACATTTATAACGTGCCAGCCTGAAGCCTCGAATCTCAAAGCAATATTGCCGGGCGATAAAACGTCGTCGACATTTCCGGAAATCTGCAAATGATTATGATCTACAAATGCGCACAAATTATCGAGTCTATAATGACCAGCGGCCGCAGCACCTTCCCAGACTGAACCCTCGGCGAGTTCCCCGTCACCCATTAAAGTATAAACGCGGTAATTTTTCTTGTCCATTTTTCCTGCGAGTGCCATTCCTACACTTACTGACAAGCCATGACCTAGAGAGCCCGAATTCATTTCTATACCGGGTAAAGTATTATGCGGATGTCCTATATATTCAGAGCCGAAACGAGAAAATTTTGCTTTCACCTCGTCAAGATTCATGAATCCTTCATAACTCAAGACGGCATATAGAGTCTCTACACAATGCCCCTTGCTTAAAACGAATCTATCACGATCGGGGCTGTCTTGATTTTCCGGAGTTACATTCATGCGTTCATAGAGAGTTAATAAAATTTCCGGCTCGCTCATGTCCCCGCCGATATGACCGCCTCCGCCTGACATGATAATATCAAGTGCATCGCGCCTAATGTCAAATGCCTTCACGCTTAAATCTTTAACGTTCTTAATTTTGCGCATAATTTACACCTCATCAAATTTTACATCTTCGCCGTGTAGATAGGCTTTTACTTTGTCCTCAATGGGATCATATAAATCGGGCTTGACTCCGATATATTTGCAGGCCTCATAAATAACCGGTACAATATCGCCGTGAATTGCTGCGACATGGTGAATATAAGGACCTTCAACGACTTTTGCCTCAAGACGCTTCAAATTATTAACTTCGATCCATACATAAGTCCCGCGAGTAAAAGGCCCGTCAATTCCCCGCGCATGACCAAGCAATATAGAATATTCCCCGCCGTCGCCGTCAAATCTTAGAAGACTCATTAATCCGTGTTTAGCTTCTGCACTGACTGCACCGTTTTGAGGGAATGCAACAGGTACGCAAATTGAAGGCTTTTCTTGAGCTACTGAAATCGGCCAAGGCCCGCAATGCTGTAATAATTCCCCGTTCTCATTATCAGGGTGTCTGACTGTCCAGTCTGAGAACATTACTCGGCGTTGATTCATAGTTGCTGCTTCTGCTAATAACTGCGAAATCGTGCCGTGTATATCAGTCTCACATACGACCGGGATTCCTTCTTCATTCAATAAACTATTTGCGGCACATGGCATTATATTAATTTCGTCCTGCAGGGCGTTCCAACATTGAATCGCTATAGCATTACAGCCGTATTTTTCCGATAAACTCTTCATAGCAGCCTTTAACTCTGCAACATGAGCGAGTGAGTCGTCTTCTATCTTACAAATCATATTTTCCTTACAATATTTTATGATTTTAGCGACTTCTTTCTTTTCCTCGCGCCACATTTTCATTTCAGCGTATAACTCAGGAAGAGGAATCGGGGATAATTGAATGTTAAATTTTTCGAGTAATTCGCCCTCGTTGCACATAGTTGACCAGAAATCGAACGGACGCGGGCCGATCTGTAAAATTCTCGTGTGCCTGAAGACTTTAACGACATTGCAGACTGCTATAAAATCACGTAATCCGCGCTCAAATTCGGGATCTGTTAAATTGCAATTATTCATATAAGTAAATGGGACTCTGAATCGCCTTAAAACTTTTCCAGTTGCAAATAGTCCGCACTGACTATCACGGAGCCTCATTCCGTTCTTGTCGGGTCTCTCATCACGCGGCCCCCATAGTAAGACGGGAACGTTTAATTCTTTTGCGAGTCTTGCGCATTCGTACTCTGTTCCAAAATTAGCATGTGGAATAAATAATCCTGCAACTTTCTCGGCCTTGAATTTCGCGCAAATTTTTTCGAGTCCTGCGTCGTCATATAATAGGCCTTCCTCGTTCACGTCATCAATATCAACGAAATCAATATTTAATTCCTTGAGCCTTGCTGCTGTGAGCTTTCTATATTCTACTGCCGCAGGAGCTGAAAATATAGCCCGCCTTGTTGGAGCAAACCCGATTTTGATTTTCGCGCCCTCGTGAGTTATTGACTCCTCCGCTGATTTCTTGCTGGTTTTCGCTTTCTTTGCTGCCATGTATAATACCCCCGTTAAAAAAATTTATTTTGACTCGTTTCTTGCCTGAAGAGCCATTTTCGCTTGTAAATTTCTCTGAGTCTGATCTATTATGACTGCTAAAATAATTACAGCTCCCCTGATTATCTTCTGCCAGAATTCAGAGACTCCGCACATTGTCATTCCGTCATTGATTACGCCTATAACGAACGCGCCCACGATTGTGCCTATAATTGTCCCTGAACCGCCCGACATTGAAGTCCCGCCTAAGACAGTCGCCGCTATTGCGTTCATTTCCCAGCCGTCGCCCGATGCAGGATGTGCCGCCGACAATTGAGCAGTGTTAATTAATCCTATCCAAGCAGCACAGAATCCGGAAATTACATAAGCTAAAATTTTAACTTGATCGGCCTTGATTCCTGAAAGTTTTGCGCTCTTCTCGTTGCCTCCGACTGCTAACAAGTGCCACCCAGTGGGAGTCCGATTCAATAATAACGCAGCAATTATTGAAAGTATAGCGAATACATAAACGCCCGCAGGAATTCCCAGCCAGTTCGCTCCGAGTGCCTTTAGTCCTACATTGCCGAGTCCTGCAAAGCCGCCTATATTCGGGAATGTAGCACCGCCTGATCTCAAATTAGCGAGTCCCCTGCAAATATACATAGTTCCCAGTGTCGTAATAAATGCTGCTACGTTTAATTTTGTGATTATGAGTCCGTTCACAAGCCCGATTAAGCAGCCCATACAGAGCATTAATATAATTATCGCAGGAACTGTAAAATAAATTGTCTTGCCTCCGATTGTGAGTCCTTCCTGAATCAATCCGCCTGCTAACATTCCGACAAGTCCGACGACTGAACCGACCGATAAATCAATTCCGCCCGTTATGATTACAAATGTCATTCCGAGCGCTAGAATTCCATATAAAGCGACGTGCTTTGCTACCATTGTAAGAGTGTTCAGTGATAAGAAGGATTTTGACGCAAAACTAAAGAATATTACAAGCAAGATTAATACTATAAACGTACGACCCTTTAAAAGAGTCATAATTAGCTGGCTGTTATCTTTCTTCATAATTAATAAATTCCCCCCGTTTTATTTAAGCAGCTTGAGTTTTGCCCGTGCCGAGTCCCGCATATGAAGCCCTGACTAAATTGTCTTCTGTGATATCTGCTCCCTTTAATTCAGCCGTGCACTTCCCGTTTGATAATACATAAATTCTATCAGCGATGGCCATAATTTCTTTAAGCTCCGACGATATGACAATTATTGAGAGTCCCCGCTCTGAAAATTCGTGAATAATCTCGAAAACTTCAGTCTTTGCGCCGATGTCAATACCTCGTGAGGGCTCATCCATTAATAAAATTTCGGGTTTAGTCATGAGTCCTTTTGCGATTACAATTTTTTGCTGATTGCCCCCTGATAGTGAAAGAATCGGCAGTGTTTTATCAGCAACTTTTATGTGAAGTTCTCTAATTTCGCCGTCAACTGCTGCGCCCTCTGCTGTATAATCCATGAGTCCGAATCTCGCAAAATCATTCAGTGACGCAAGAGAAGCATTCTTACAAATATCAAGACTTTGAACGAGTCCCTGCCGCTGTCTATCTTCAGGTACAATAGCAAATCCCGCCTTTAACTGATCTGCAATAGTGCCGACTTTCATTTTATGACCGTTATAAAAAATTTCTCCGCTGTGTTCGGGACGCATACCCATTAAGCACTCAAATAATTCGCTCCTGCCTGCACCGAGAAGCCCATAAATGCCGAGCACTTCACCTTTTTTGAGGTACATATTTACATTATCGAGCAGCCACCCGCCGCCAGTCTTAGGCAAATATAGATTCTTGACTTCTAAAATTTTTCCGGACTTCTCTAAATCTATAGAGCGTTTGAATCTATGATACTGGGTATTCTTGCCGACCATATTCTCTACTATCCATTCAAGTTTTATATCTTTAATATCTGCGTCGGCTACATACTTCCCATCGCGCAAAATTGTAACGTGATCGCCGATTTCCATAATTTCTTCGAGCCTGTGAGAAATATATACAATAGAGATTCCCTGTTCGAGTAATTCACGCATAATCTTGAATAAAACTTTTACTTCTGCGGCAGATAATGAGCTTGTCGGCTCGTCCATAATTAGGACTCGTAGATCACTGCTCACTAAATTTCTTGCGATTTCTACCATTTGCTGCTGGCCGACTCTTAAATCTCCGACTAAAGTATTAGGGTCAATTTCGTGCTCAAGACGCTTTAAAACTTTTTTAGCGCCCTCAATATGAGCAGAGTCATTTAACAGCCCGAAATTTGTACGCTCGTGATTCATGAAAATATTTTGATAGACTGTTAAATTTGGAAATAGGCTTAATTCCTGATGTATGATTCCGATTCCCTTTGCTTTAGCGTCGTTAATGTCCCTGAAAAAAACTTCTTGGCCGTCCATGTACATTTTACCGGCTGAAGGCTGCTCAATTCCGGCTATCATCTTCATTAGGGTTGACTTCCCTGCGCCGTTCTCACCGATTAAGACATTTACTTTTGCCTTGAGTAAATCAAACGAGACTCCATCAAGAGCCTTAGTGCCGGGATAAATTTTATCAATTTTTTCACAGTGTAATACGATATTGGGATCATCGAACATGATAAAATCTCCTCTCTGTTACTCGATTATAATAGAGACGGGCGTAATATTTACCTGATTCCCTGATGAGACAGCCGCGCCGGTTATTGTTATAGTTTTGCCCTTGATTGAGTCATTTATTGCGAGCGGTGTTATTACGTCTTTATCAAGCTGGGAGTTTAACGCCTTTGCATATTGACTCCATTCGGTTTGATTCGTGAAGTCGCCGAATTTCTTTATTGTCTGAGTGTCTCTTATTGCTGTGCCGGTATAAACGCTCCCTAACTGAACGGAAAATATCATATTGCCCGAATAATTTTCAGGAGTAATTGTTATAGATTTTCGCTTGCCTCCCGCCTTAGAAGTGAACTCGCTGACAGTCCCGTGAATCTTTATAGCCTTACCAGCTCCGAGCGAGTTTAAATCGAGTGCGTTAATTTCTGCTGCGTTTGTCGTGATTTCCTGTGAAATTTTGCCCCAGTCGCTGCCCGAACTCTCTGACGCGTCAAATGCCTTCACGCCTGTATATTGTCCTTCTGTGTCTTTATCGATGACTTTAGCGGAATTTGCAACGAATACTCCGAGAACTATTATAATTATCACTGCAAAAATTTTAGCTTTCAATTATGAGTCTCCCCTTCCTGTAATAAATACTAAAAACGGGGGAATCATGACTCCCCCGCCGGTGAATTCAATAAATTTATTTCTCGGTATAAACGAACTGCGAGAGATTCGCGACGTTATCTTTTGTGATTGCGATACAAGGCACTAACTGTTTTTCTTGAGCGGGTTTCTTGCCAGTTCTTATATATTCGTCGGCCTGCTCGATTGCCATTTCTGTAATTCTTGCGATTTGCTGTAATGCTGTGCCTACCATCTGGCCTTTTGCTACATAAGCCGCCGCATCGTCTGAACCGTCGAGTCCTATAATCTTAATGTCCGGGCGTTTTGCGTCTAAACATGCCTGAGTAGCTCCGCAAGCCATTGTGTCATTTCCGCAGATAATGCCTTTAATTTCAGGATGAGCCTGTAAAATTGCTTCAGTCTTTGAATATGCTTCAGTCTGATCCCAGTTTGCAGTTTGCTGGGCTACCATTTTTAAATCAGGATATTCATTTATTACAGAATGATAATTTTGTGAACGGACTTGACAGTTAGTATCTGACTCACGGCCTAATAATTCAGCGTAAGGGCCTGCATAATCCATAGCTTCTACCCATTTTTCAGCGATTGCGGCTGCTCCCTGTGCGTTGTCTGCTACGATTTGAGCGAGCGCGAGTCCTGATTCGTTGATCTCTCTATCAATCAGGAAAACGGGGATTTTTGCGTCGATTGCTTTACGAATTGCCTCGATTGAAGCGTCTGCCCCTGCATTGTCGCAAATTATAGCGATTGCCTTGTCAGCTATGGCAGCCTCAAATAATTCTAACTGTTTTGCTGCGTCGTCATCGTGTGAGAAACATTTTGGAGTATAACAGAGTTCTTTAAATTTAGCGGATCCTACTCTCTGTTAAGTTCCGAAAAATGGATTTGATGTTGAAGGAGTAATAATATAGATAATCCCCCCTGCAGCAAACGCACTTACTGCAAAGCATACGACTAATAACGCGGATAAAGCGGCAACAAGTAATTTTTTCATTACGAAATTACCTCCTGAATATAAATTATTAAATTGTGTAAAAAATTTTGATAAACATAATATATATAATCAACTAAAAATTTTCAATGCGTAAATTATGTATATTGCGAAAAATAAATTATTATCACACTCACTAAATTTTGCGAAAATATAAGCTATAATACAGTAAAATCATATTAAAATTTTTACATATTTTGAGGGGAGTGTTTATATTAATATGAACCTGCCAAGTTTTTTAGGGGGAGTCCATCCGCCTGAAGGGAAGGCACTCACAGAGAATAAGGCAATAGAAATTTTACGGCCTGAAGACTCTCGTGATTTTGTTTATCCTTTATCTCAGC
>JAFSWW010000040.1 GCA_017444345.1 Synergistaceae bacterium
CAAAGCCGCCGCCGTGGGCGGGTGGGTGGGAGGCGGCGGCAGGAAAAAATTTTATTGTGTGATCGCGGGATAAAATCATAAATTATTCCCCTTTCAGCTTGCTGCAAATTATAAATATTTCTCAATAATCCCGTCTATATCAGCTATATTATACGAGACATCACAAGCCCATTGCCCGAACTCTTTAGAGTCATTCACTGCTGTAACCCAGTCCATTAATGCACGCCGCTTAAATTTATCCTGTTCTGAGTCCCTGCCTTTGACTTCAAGAATCAAATTTGTATCATTATCGAGTCTTATCAAGAAATCAGGCAGATATTTTCTTACTGCTCCATTATACAAATAATATATATAGAATCCTAAGTGATCATTTTTTGCCCATGCCTTAACGTGTGAATTTCTCTCAAGTGAATAGGACTCGCTTGCTTCCCATGTGCTGTCATAGACGCAATTATTTATATGAGATTTACGGGTTATGCTATTCGGCTTAATTGTCCACCATCGCGGCATATCTCCAGTCGAACAAGTGCGCTTTAATCTATCATAGACGGGGATAATTTTTCCTGTGTTCTCGCTCCTGATTGAGTCCCATAAATTTTTTATGATTCTATCCATATTTCCGGCGAATATAATTTTTTTGCGGCTCTCGTTAATTGCGAATAATTCAGGCTTTATCTTTATTAAATCACTCCGCAAATATTCACGAACTAGATTTATAACTTGTCCCAGTAATAAAATTTTCGCGCCCTTATTTTTCCAGTCGGCTGGGAGTTCGTCAAAAAATTGTGCTGCTGTCTGATAAATTATTCTCTGAAGTCTGAAACTCTTTGCTGCCTTCTCTAAATCTATTTCGCTGACTCGTGTTAAGTCGACTTTACCATTTAGAACCGGTGCTATTTCCGCGTGAATTATAGTTTTTGCTGCGTCTAATTCTAAATTATTTATCGAGCCTAAATCAAGACTCAATTTTTGCCCGCTTATATATTCAAGTTTTATTATATTCGGCCAAGTTATAGCAAATTCCCGGCGTGAGTCAAGCGCTTTTATTTCAGTCGAGTCAGTATGAGAAACGCTCCCGCCCCCTGAGTCCTCATGAGGCAGGAAAGAAAATGGGACTCCGAAAACATTTACATATTCAGGCGTGAAAAATTCTCCCTCGTTTAATTTGTCGTATGAAGTCCTGCGCAGGCCCCGCCCTATAACCTGTTCGCACAATAATTGACTCGTGAAAGCCCTCAAGCCCATTATATGCGTAACTGTCCGAGCGTCCCAGCCCTCTGAAAGCATACCGACTGATATAATATTACGCAGATTTTCACCCGGTTTATTTTCTTGGCCGACTGTGTCAACTTTTTCGCGCAGTAATTCACCTTCTGAGCTCGTAACATCTTCTAATTTCCGCGAGTCAATTCTCAAAATTTTATCCGGTTCGCAAAGTTCTTCAGGCAATAATAAATCCTGCGATAAAAATAATCGTTCGATCCTTTCAGCTGTTCGAGTGCAATTCGCTACACTTATCATGACGGGGGGGATTTTTTTGCCGGAATCTCGCCACTGTTTAAAGACTTCTAACCAGTCAGACGCAAGAGTTTTATATGCACTGCGGACTAAATCGGGCAATAATGACTCTTGAGGCTGTGAACTCGTTAAATTATTCTTTACTTCTTCATCTGAATAAATATGATACAGCTTTGATTTATAAGTTTCAGGGTCAGGCTCTAAATTATCACGTACAACAACACGGGGAGTCTTCACAAGCCCTGACTCGATCCCATCACTTAGCGAGAAATCACTAACTATCCAGCTGAATAAATTTTCTTCACTCGTTTTGCTGCCCGGTATAAACGGAGTCGCCGAGAAATCATAACACGTCAAAATCTTTCTTGCTTTATGAATCCTGTCAAGTCCCTGAATCCAAATTGTAGCCTCGTTATCTTCTTCTTTGAATTCCCTGCGCTTATCTGCGAGTCTATATGCGTGATGTGCCTCGTCATTTATTACTAGCCAGTTTTCAGCCGGACTCCCTAAAATTTTCCGTGAATATGCCCCGTCGCTTAATGGCCCGCGCTTGTCAACTTCTTTGCGTTTTGCGATTGCCTCATCATCGTCCCAGCTCAAAGCCTGCCAGTTATGAATAATAATTTTTGCCTGACTCATTAATTCCCGAATCTCAACCGGCAATATATCAAATCTTTCATAATAATTATCATGATAATCAAATCTCAAAACTTGAAGACGCTTCTTAACTGTCAAATTAGGTGCGACGACTAAAATATTTCTTGAATAGTTAATATTGCGCGAGTCCCTGACTTTATTACACACCTGCCACGCTATTAACATAGCCATTACTATAGTTTTGCCGCCGCCTGTACATAATTTCGTGCATATTCGTTGAAATTTGCTCCCGTCATCCTGTATTAACTGCCGCCTGCCCTCTTGAGATTCTTTCAGCCATATAAGAGTCTCTATTGCGTCAAGTTGACAGAAGAAAAACGGGTAACTCCTCGCGCTCATGTCGTGCCAGTGATTTAATAGTTTACGAGTTATATTATTTGCTCCGGGGTAATTTGACTCGCGCCACTCCTTAACATGCGGCCTAATCTGATTAACTAACGCGATTTCTATAAATTGTCCGGAGTCATCATCAAATTTTTTAGCTCCCTTTGACGCAACTAGATAGCCCGCACTCCTACGGCCTGAAACTTTATAGAAACTTTTTGACTCTCTGTTATATTCCCAGTGATAAACCGGCTCACTATAGGGCGAATTTATTATTAACTGCGAAATTTTTGCGGTCTCGTTCATGATTTATTAATAAGCCTCCTGCCCGACTGTTAAAACTTTCATGCTTTCGATCCCCCGATCGTCTATAATTTTCACGGCGATTTGCTGATTTTCCTTTGCGTCGAACTCAAGCGACTGAATCCCTGAAAAATTTTCTATCAAATCCGAGTTTATTTCTGTCTTGAGAGTTTTCGCCAGTTTTGCCCAGCCTCCTGTTTTGCCTTCAATCGGGAAGAATATTTGCGTTGGATTTAGAGTCATTCCGTTATAATCGCTGTCTAAAAGCCACATTGCTATTTTGTCCGTGTTGCCTGACTCGATTCGTCCTGCACTCACGTTGTAATAGTCAAATCCTAAAACTTTAACGCGGTATTTTCCGGAGTCTAATTTTTCGAGCATTATATCAGGCTGTCCTACGAACCAGAATAATGAGTCCGTGTGTAATTTCCTGCGCAAATCCTGAGTCATTAAATCTGTGTTCATGTTCACAACTAAATAATCACGGGTCTTGTCGCGAGTCCTCAAAGTATTTATCATTTCGAGTGCTGCAGGGTCAAACTGGAAAGCCGCATAAATTATTACGTCATGAGGGAATTTGTGAGCCTCCTTAAATGATTCATAAACACGCCGGGAGTCCATTAAGCTCGACTCATTTGCAAACGAGATAAAAACGTGCTTCCCCTCGTCTGTATAGGCCTCTGCGCTGATATATTGAGCTCCTGAAAAAATTTCTATGCTTGAGAAGTTCATTTTTTCCCCGTGAGTCCCTTGTATTCCCGTCGCCTTCAGCTGTTCGCACCAGTCAGAAAATTTTGCGGCCTCATTTGGATTTGACTCGATATTTGCGGCCTCTTCAGGTGAGAAGACTACAGGAGCGGGCAGAGCTTCAACGTTAAATGCTCCGGTTACACGAATTTTTTTATTATCTTTGACGGGCTGATCGTATAAAATTTCTTGTTCGGGAGTCTCGTTATTGGCTATTGATTTCAGAGTTACATGCGGGACTGTCTTATAAACAAATCCGGCTGAGATTCCTTTGTGAGGGTCGGCGAGGGTGTAATAATCATATACGGCTGTGAGTAATCTTTGACGGGCTATTGCTATGGCTACTCGTGAAGTGTCGCAGGTTATCCAGCGTCTGCCCCATTGTTCGGCGACATAGGCCGTCGTTCCTGATCCGCAAGTTATATCGAGAACTAAATCATTTGGATCTGTCGTCATTAGTATACAGCGTTGAATTACTTTTGTTGATGTCTGCACTACATATACCATATTTGACGCGCCGCCCGTGTCGTCCCATAAATTATTTAACGATTGCAAAGAAAAATCATCATGATACCTAACATATGAAGGAACTTGACCCGGTGCCATAATTCGTTTTGCTTCTATAAGTCGCTGCATTCCCGCTTGATTCGTCTTCCAACTTTTTTTGCCGCATTTAAAAATTTTGCCTTCAAATTCAAAATCATACATACAACTTTGAGTATATCCGACTGAAGAAAGACTCACGAATCTAAATGGCCGCGCCCCTATTGGATAATTTTTCGGTGATTTTCTCTCTTCATTCGTCATCGCTCGTCTTGTTCCGTCTTCAAGTTCAAGCCATGTATATAATGTCCCCTCGCCCGCGTCCTTATTCACGTATAAATCATGATATTTCATTTGCGTTTTATCTTTTGCGTACCATATTATATAATCACATACACCGCCGAGTCCTGAAGTGGTAAGGGGTGAAGTTTTGCGAAATGTAATCAGACTCACAAAATTATCCGGCCCGAAAATCTCATCACAAATTTCTCTGACATGGTGAACGTTCTCGTCGCTAATCTGAATAAAAACGCTGCCCGAGTCCGTCAATAATTCCCTAACGAGCAGCAATCTATTACGCAAATAATTCAAATATGAATGAATACCGAGCTCCCATGTATCGCGGAATGCCTTAATAGTTTCGGGTTCAGTTGTTAAATCGTCGTCATTCTTGTCTTTAACGTCGCGCTTATTAATGAACGGCTGAAAATTTGATCCGTATTTAATGCCATAAG
>JAFSWW010000041.1 GCA_017444345.1 Synergistaceae bacterium
CCGCACAACGTAAAAAATTCGCGGCAAAAAATTGCATTTATACAAAAAATTTTTGTTTTATGAGTGATTGCTATTACTAGAAAATTTTGATATTTCTGTAGCTGTAAATGTAGCTGTAAAATTATACTTTTTCCGGTTAATTCATAATGCCTGCCGGGATTCTATCACAAAAATTTTTCAGCATATTACAGCATTGTTAAATTCTCCCTTCACAAATAAAATTAGCGCAAATATTTTATTTACACAACATGAAAGGAATGACGAATTATATTCAGAGCTTCACACATCATGCTGCCTGATGTTCAAGATTTATCAAAATGGGCAGTAATAGCTTGCGATCAGTTTACTTCACAGCCTGACTACTGGGACAAGGTGAAGGAAATCGCCGGCAATTCTCCTTCTGCATATAATCTGATTCTGCCTGAGGCGTTATTGAACGAGTCGGACGATAAAAAAATTTCGCAAATAAATTCAGCAATGGATGACTATTTACGCAAAGAATTATTCACGCTTTATAGAAATTCATATATTTACGTCGAGAGAAAATTACTTGACGGTTCAACGCGGCGCGGAGTCGTCGGAGTTATCGACCTTGAAGAATATGACTATAAACCTGACTCGACTCCCCTAATACGAGCTACAGAAAAGACAGTCAGCGAACGAATCCCACCCCGCAAAAAAGTCCGCGAAAATGCCCCGATTGAATTATCACATGTAATATTATTATGCGATGACGAACGGAAAAATTTAATCGAGCCGTTGACTATATCAAAGCACAGCATGAGAAAATTATACGACTTTGATTTAATGTTAGGCGGCAGAAATATTAAAGGCTGGCTTGTGAACGGCGATCACGCGAGGGCATTCAACACAAGAATGTCGGCATATATAAAGCGCAAGAGGCAGGAATTATCGCTAGTTTTCGCAGTAGGAGACGGGAATCACTCTTTAGCAGCTGCAAAATCATGCTACGAGTCAATTAATGACAGAATGCACCCTTCACGCTATGCAATGGTAGAACTTGAGAATTTGCACGATGACTCTATAAAATTTGAGCCTATTCACAGACTCGTTAAAAATATAAATCCCGATGAGTTTATTGACTCGATTAAGCGCGAAATCTGCACGGATAATAAAGACTCTTGGCCTATAAATTTTTATTATGGGAATAAATCAGGCGTGATAAATATTAATAAATCTCTGGGAGTGTCGGCCTTAATAGTCCTGCAAAATTATTTAGACGCCAAAAATTTATTAATTGATTATATTCACGATTTGGACGCGTTAAAAAATTTATCAAGTGAGGCTAATAATATCGGCTTTGAACTTCCTAAATTTGACGAGACGGCCAAGCGCGAATTTTTCCGGGTGATTTCAGAAAATGGAGTCTTGCCTCGTAAAACTTTCTCAATGGGACATGCTCAAGAAAAAAGATATTATCTTGAAGTCAGGAGAATTAAATAAATGCACTTGCTTGCTGATTTAGCGTTATTTTACTGTGCATTTTTCTGGGGAGTGAGTTTTGTCTCAATGAAAATTTTAGTCGGCTTTTATCCTGCCTGCTGGCTGTTATTCATAAGATTTGCGGCTGCCTCTGTGCTTGTGTATATATTTTTTTTCAGGCGAATCAATAAATCATTTAGGCAAGTTTTCAAAAGCGGCTTAATAATTGGTGCGTTATTATATTTTGCCTTAATGTCTCAAACTGTAGGCTTGAACTATATCGGCGGAGGGCGGTGCGCTTTCATATCAGCAACTTATGTGTTAATGGTACCGCTTATATTATGGGCATTGCGGAAAATATTTCCGGGCTGGCTTACGATTTGCGCGGCTGTTCTCTGTGTGCTGGGAATGTATTTATTAATGGGTGATGAGAATCTTTCAGGCTCGTATTACATCGGCGATTTCTTGACGGTTATATGCGCGTTGACATTTGCGGTTCAGGTAATATTAATAGGAAATTACACAAAAGACTGCGACCCTATTGTGCTAAGTTTTGCAGAGTTTATTACTTTAGCGGGACTTTCTTTTGTTACTTCGCTTATATTCGAGTCCCGGCCTGAAATTATAAATATTTCGAGTTTACCCGAATTGCTTTTTACGATTATATTATGCACGTTTGGATGTTATATGCTTCAGATTTGCGCGCAGAAATATGCAGATCCGAGTCACGCGACTATTATAATGAGTCTTGAGTCAGTATTCGGACTTATAAGCAGCATAATTTTTCTGGGCGAGTCTATCACGTTCAGAATGTTAATAGGCTGTATATTGATTTTCGTAGCTGTCTTAGTGTCTGAGCTTGAGCCATTCTTGAGACTCAAGAGGTGAATTTTTTGCGAAGTATATATTTTGCCTTGAAGTCATTACTATATGAGTTAATTGCGGACTCGTTTATGAATATTTTGCGGAGCTATCACTATAAAAAATTTATTCCGGTGAATTTTTTGCGAAGTATATATTTTGCCGTGAAGTCATTGTTATATGAGTTAATTGCGGACTTGTTTATGAATATTTTGCGGGGCTATCACTATAAAAAATTTATTCCGGCTGCTATATCTGCCCATAATACGAGGTGAAAAATTTTTGTCGGCATTCTTAAGTAATACAAACTGGCTGTTAATTTTTTCGCTCGTAATGGGTTCGGCGATTCTTTCAGTGCTGGGTGACTCTGTAGGCTCTAAATACGGCAAAAAAAGGATCTCGCTATTTGGACTCAGGCCTAAGAGAACGAGTCAATTAATCACGGCATTAACCGGCGGCTTGATAGCAGTAGGAATCTTGACAATAACGTCATTTATTTCGCGAGATGTCAGGACGGCATTTTTCGGCATGAAAGTTTTACACCAGCAATTATATAATTTGCAATTCCAGTTATCACAGAGTGAAGAGAACGCTACACAAATGAGAGTGAGTCTTGCTGAGGCGGCTGCAAGTTTGGATTTGACGGGATTTGAACTTGACTCAATGAAAAACGAGGCTGTAATACTCGAACAGCAGAAAAAGGATTTAGAGGCCTCACTAAGAGTCTTGCGCGAGGAGTCAGAAATTTTGAAGCGCGAAATTAAATCACTCAAAAGTGAGTCAGTTGCATTAAACGCAAATTTATTACTGGGTCAGACAGCTTTTGAGCCGGGATTGACTCGTTATGAAATTATTGCGGGCTTGAATGAATTAAAACGTGCTGTAAGATTGAACGTGCTAGAAAGAATCTCAAATGAGTCATTTACTCAATTGCGTGATGTTCCTATAGAGTTTGACTCAGAACAGGAAGCAAAATTAATTATTTCGCTTGCAAGTTCAGACATTCGGCAATACGTCAGGGCTTTATCAGTTGAGAATTACACTATAGGCGAGAACTCAAAAATTTTAGTGCGTTATGAATCCGGAACGAGTTTAATAATTTATCCTGAAGGCACGCCTGTTTACCGCAAATTTTTCATGAATGACAAAGCTAACACGAATAATTCAGCCGAGCAAATTCTACATATTTTCTTGAGAGAATTACGCAATAAAGCAATTAAAGACGGAATTTTGCCCGAACCTTCTTCAAATAATGTCGGAACTCTTGACGGAGAATTATTTTTTGCAGCTGTAGACACCCTTAACAAGATAACAAGCCCGGTTATTATTAACGCAATCGCTTCACGGGATATTTACACGGAAGGGCCTGTAATTATTAATATTTTATTCGAGGAGTAATATTTTATGCCGCACGTTATAATTTACACAGACGGGGGAGCATCTCCAAATCCCGGACTCGGAGGCTGGGCCGCTGTATTATATTCGCCCGAACATGATACAAAGCGCGAAATTTACGGAGCAGAGCCTAACACGACTAATAACAGAATGGAATTATTAGCAGCGATTAAGGCACTAAAAGCGTTAAAATTTTCTTGTGATGTAGATTTGCACACTGACTCGGCATATTTGCACAATGCATTTAATAAAGGCTGGCTCAAGAACTGGCAAAAAAATAACTGGAGAACTTCAACGGGCGGCCAAGTTTTGAATCAGGATTTATGGCAGGAATTAATAAAATTGACTCGGACTCATAAAATTAACTGGCACTGGGTGAAAGGCCATTCAGACGACGAGATTAATAACAGGTGCGACGAACTTGTACAGATTGCGCGGAATGAATTTATTTAGAATTCTATTACATTTTTTATGGCCTATAAATTGTCAAGTCTGCGGCCGTCCGAGTGTATTTATTTGCGATTCATGCATTGAGTCTCTTTTCTGGGAATCTCAAATCATAAACGAGCGTGAAAATTTAATAATTTATTCGGCTGCATATTATCACACTGACATAAATAAAATTATTCTAGCATTCAAGTATTCGGGCTTAAAATCTTTATGTCGTCCGATCGGGCGCAAAATGGGAAAATTTTTAAATCGTCCTGAAGATGTAGATTATTTGCTGCCTGTGCCTTTACACGTTAACAGCCCGCGAAAATATAATCAAGCTCATGAATTAGCACTGGGACTTGCTGACTCGTGGGACATGAAAATTTTAGACTCTGCCTGCTGGACTCGTGAAATAGCTGCACGTGCAGGAATGAACGCTCAGGAACGGGCAAAACTCGCAAAAGATTCATTTATGATTAATGATAATATTGACGGGTTAAGAATTGCGCTTGTTGATGATGTCTGCACGACGGGAATAACTTTAATGCGGCTGGCTGAAGTTTGTCGGGACTCCGGCGCGAATGTAAAATATGCATATACTTTAGCGACAGTTAGGGGAGAATAAAAATTTTGGAATCGCCTTCAATGATAAAACACGCAGTCAAAATGATGGCGGGGACTTTATTAAGCCGGATTTTAGGACTTGCACGAGAAATCTTAATAGCTGCATATTTCGGAGCGACCCGCAGCATGGACGCATTTAATGTAGCTTATACACTTTCAAATTTGGCTAGGCAATTACTTGCTGAAGGTGCATTATCGGCGGCATTTGTTCCTGTATTTTCGCAGGCATTGACAAAGAGCCGGGAGCAGGCATTAAAGCTAGCACGTGGAACTATGACAGTTTTATTATTTGCGTCAAGTTTTATAGTAATACTCGGAGTTTTCGGGGCATCATGGCTAGTAAATATAATGGCTCCGGGATTTGATGCAGAAAATCACGCACTCGCAGCAGGTTTGACTCGGTGGATGTTCCCGTTTCTGATATTTATTTCGATTGAGGCTCTGACAATGGGCGAATTAAATAGCATGGGTTCATTCTTTATTCCGGCGTTATCTCCTGCGTGTAGTAATTTAGTATTTATTATAACAGCCCCGTTTTTTGCGGGATATTTCGGAGTTTACGGGCTTGCTTTGTCAGTCTTATGCGGAGGCTTTGCACATTTTTTGACTCAATGGCTCTGGGGCTTCAGAATGAAGGCTGTATTATATCCTGCTCGACCTGATTTTGCGGACCCTGATTTAAGACGAATCATGAAATTATTTCTTCCCTATGCAGCTGGACTCTCACTAAATCAAGTCAACCCCGTTATAAGCCGTATGCTTGGCTCGTTTTTACAGGAAGGGAGCATATCAGTATTAAATTATTCAAATAGAATTCTGCAATTACCCTTAGGATTATTTGTTATAGCGATTTCACAAGCTGTATTGCCTCAATTATCGCGCGCAAATAACGACGGAGAATTTATTGACACACTCAAGCAAGCTGTCAGATTTGCATTATTTGTAGTTCTTCCTGCTTCACTGGGTGTAATATTAATTTCTCGTGAATTCGTTCATATTGTATTCGTGAGGGGCGAATTTAATAACTGGGCATGGGCAGCGACTTCTTCATGCTTGGCCTTAAGTATGCTGGGCTTGCCGGGTATGGCCTGCTCGACAGTTGTAATGCGTGCTTTATATGCGTTATCAATGCCTCGTGAGGCCTTCAAAGTTACGAGTTTCAGTGTTATATCAACTACAATTTTATCACTAATATTAATTTATCCGATGGGATATAACGGGCTGGCACTTGCTCCGGGGATTGCTTTTACTTTGTCGGGGATTCTGGGACTTTATTATGTGCGCAAGAAATTAGGCCGTTCACTTAGAATAATAGACGTGAAAATTTCAGCAAAATATATTATTGCTTTAGTGATAGCATCTCTTGCTGTGTTTATTTATAAATTTTTATGGAGCTATGAGCCTGAAGCAAGATTATATATTCGTGCTTTATGGTGCTTAGGAGTGATAATTTTTTCTGCAGTGAGTTATTTTGCGGCGGCTGTGATTCTAAAATTTGAAGAGTGGCATTTGTTGAAGCAGGCATTTGGACGCAAGAATAAGCAGTGAAAAAATTAATAATTCCCCGAAACTGTAAATGCTCGGGGAGTGATTTATATTTATTTCTTATGAGGAGTAGCTAGATATTTTTTTGCAGTCTCAAGCCAAGTTTGTTCATCTGTCTGATAAAATGCTTCAGGTACAGCACCATATACTGCTTGATATTCGGTCGGGAGAAAATTTATATAGTCGCAGGCAATTTTGTAACTGTCTTCAAGCGCGATAGTTTTCTGAGGGTATCTCTCGCAAAATTCATAGAATAGAGCTGGATCTGCTGAACCTATATCACCCCATAAAAATGGATCACTCTCGCTTAAAAATTGTGTTAATTCTTCTGCTTGCGTCTCCTGCCATACAGCATCAACCGCAAAAAATATCAGGCTGAATAACTCAAATTGATTCATATACATAAATAATTCTCCTCCTTATGCTAAAAATGGATTCTTGTAATAATTATATACCTCGTGCGCTGCGTTCTTTACAGATTTAGATTTTTTCTTTTTCTGCTGCTTAGGTTTCTCAGGGCTGCTTAATCCTGTTTTAGGATCCCAAGAGCGTGGAATGTTATTTTTTCCGCCATCAATGATTTTACCATCGCGATATTCTACCCATAATTGCGACCCGTCCGGCAAAGTTACAGCGTTCCATGAATTACCCCATTTATCAACACCTAGACATTTTGACTTGTCATTTGCAAGATCCTCGAGCAGCTTTCTATTTTCGGGTGTATCTTCATAAATGTCCCTTCTTTTTCCTGAAAATATGCTTTATTTGCGAGTCATTTTTCGGAAGAGAGACCCGGCCCGAACCTTTTGTGTTACCGAATCCGCCGTGAACTCCTGTTCCCATTTATCTCACCTCCTTTCGAGTATGCATAACTTGTGAAATTTCGCTGTCAAATTGCAAAATCTCAACTTCTGACTCTCTACAACACTTGAAAATTTCTTCAGGTGCAGAGCCGTATACAACAATGCAGGAAGGCTCAAGATAGTGAGTAACAAACTCAAGCCCGTGTTTAAAGATTTCTCGTTCCTGAAGTTTTCTCATACAGCCGAGCGAGCCTACAGAAATAATTGAGTGCTTAGGGACTCCATCGCAGCAAAATTTATAACTTCTCTCATCAGCAAATCTGATATTAGGAATCACATTTAAGCCGTTCGACTGCCACCAATGACCGAGAGCTTTGCCCATGTAAGTATTAAAAATTTGCATGTTAAGCGGCATATCTCTATACAAGCTAAAATCAGGCGTGATTACACCGTTAAATTTTTTCAAGCGGGCTAAATATTTGCGTGGATTGTCCCAGACTCGCATAAATTTATAGTCGTGCTCGTAAAAGTGAACCCAGCTATTAAAATTTTTCGTTGTCAAAGATTTCGAGAACGGTATTAATTTATTAGGCCGCTCATTTGTTGAATTTATTACGGGGATCTCAAATTCTCCGTCATAATCTGAATCACTAACAAGAAATGATTTGTAAATATCTTTATACTTTATATTAGCCATTATTTATGGCCTCCTTTTTTAAAAAAATATCGCGATTATAATATTAATAAATCATTTATGCAAGATTTATAGCTCATAACGTGATATATTTTTGCTGTAATTTCCGGAAATTTGCGGGATTTAAAATATTTTATTCTTGATGTCATAATTGAGTGATAAATTTTCGTGAGCGCGTTATATAAATCATGTAAAAATTTCTTGTAAAAGCCTGAATTAAGCTATAATTACACAAATTATTTATATAGAGAAGGTGTTAGACAATGGCGTTTACAGTTTGTGTATTAACCGCTGCAGTGAAGCGCGACCAGTATATAGCGACTTATATAGCCGGAGATGCTCCAGTAACTGGCCACGACGTAATGGAAGAAATGATCGCCCGGCACGGTATGCCGCAAAGAAGAGTAATAGCTTGGTTTGTAAATAATTATACCCGCCCTCTTGATTGGGTCATAGATGAAGATGCTACAGTTGAATTTATAATGACGAATTCGCCCACTGGAGTAAGAATTTATCAGCGTTCACTGGGATTTATATTAATTATTGCGTGTGCTAGAGTTTTAGGACGCAAGGCAATTTTACGGCATTCACTGGCAGATAGTTTATACTGGGAATTTGAGGGCGACCCGGTTACTCAGGCAGATATAGATAAAATAAAATCAGAAATGAACGAGATTATAAGGCGGGACTCAACGATAACGCGTGAAATTTTGACGATTGACAAGGCACGGAGAGTCTTTCAGCGTCAGGGAGAAACGGAAATCGCCGAGTTATTTGTGCGTGCAAATCTTGACCCTGTAGAAGTTTATCGCTGCGGAGAAATTTACGGATATTTCTGCGGGGGGACTATGGCACCATCAACGGGAATGCTTAGATTATTCGATATAGTTTTATATGAACAGGGCATGTTATTAAGGACTCCTACTGTGCAGTCTCCTGATGAGATTCCGGCGTTAAAAGCTGATCCCTCAATGGGAAAGATTTTCTTTGATTATGCTCACTGGCTGCAGGTCTTAGATTTGAACTATCTAAATAAATTACATCACAGAGTAACAGAGGGCAAAATTCAAGAATTAATCTTGATAGCTGAAGCCTTTCACTCGCAAAAATTAGGCAGCATAGCAGAAGATATAGCAGCACACCCCGTGAAAGTTGTTACAATTGCGGGGCCTTCAGGATCGGGCAAGACTACATTTTCAGAAAGACTCAAGGTTCAATTAATGGTATGCGGGAAGACTCCTGTTACTTTGCCGCTTGATAATTATTTCAAGGAACGAGAGGACTCACCTAAGGACGAAACCGGCGAATATGATTATGAAAGACTCGACGCGCTTGATTTAGAATTATTAGGCGATAATCTTGCAAGAATCTTAGCGGGCGAAGAAGTTATTACACCTGTATATAATTTCATAACTGGCAAGAAAGAGCCGGGCAAGGTCATAAAGTTAAAACCTTCAGACGTGTTAATAATGGAAGGTATACACGGACTCAACGACAAAATTTTAGCAATGCTGCCAGAGTCAAGCCGTTATGGTGTATTCGTCTCGCCTTTGACTGGAATTTGCATAGATCCTCATAATCGAACACGAACGAGCGACAACAGATTATTACGCCGCATAATTCGAGATTACAGGACGAGGGGCAAATCTGCACAAGTAACTCTTGAAGTTTACCCTAAAGTTATCAGGGGCGCAAAACAATATATATTCCCGTATAGAAGCCGGGCAAATGCAATTTTTAATTCTGCTTTACCCTATGAACTCGGAGTATTAAAACCTTATGTTGAGCCTTTATTACACACAGTTGATGAGAATTCTTCAGTGTTCAGCGAGGCTTTGAGACTGCTAAATATTTTGCGTTTTGTGCCTGCTTTAAATAATGACGGAATCCCAAATAATTCAGTTATTCGCGAATTTATCGGCGGGAGCTGCTTAGATGTTTAGTGTATAATAGCGAGTAAATTTTTAGTTATTTATGGAGGCAATTTTTTAACATGAAAACAAAAAAGTTTTTATGCGCTTTATTATTAGTAGTAATGCTTTTCACAACTGGTGCATTTGCTGCAATAAGAGGAGATCAGGAAGTCAGAGGCGGAGTCCTTCGCTATCTCGGTACAAGTGAAGAAGCCTTCCAAAAGGGTGTTGACGAGCTTAGAAAAGTTTTAAGCATGAGTCCAGCTCTGCCCATGATCAACAGACAAACTTATGAGACTCGGCAAATTGTCAAGGCTTTCCACGAAGATCGCGTAAAAGTAACATTTTTTGACTCGTTGACAGCTATGTTAATGGCTCTGAATGCCGGAAAACTTGACGAGATTTCTTTACCTGAAAGCACAGCACAATACGTTATGGCACAAGATCCTGAAATAAAAATTTTATTCGCTATTCGTATGCCCAGCGCTATATCATTCGGATTCAGCAATCAAAACGAATCACTCCGCAATGAATTTAATAACGCTATAAACTCAATGAAAAGCGATAACACGTTAAAGGCTCTTGCTGATAAATATATTAATAATGACACAAAGCCCGAACCCGTAGAATTTGCGAAATTTGACGGAGCAGAAACAATCAAAGTAGCTGTAACAGGCGACATGCCCCCGATCGATTTTGTTGACGAGGCAGGAAGCCCGGCAGGCTATAACACGGCTGTAATTTCTGAAATAGGCAAGAGACTCAAGAAAAATATCGAGCTTTTAAGCATTGAATCAGGTGCAAGATCATCGGCTTTAATGTCAGGTCGCGCGGATGTAATTTTCTGGTACAGGACAACACAAGGAATCATGCTTCCTGAAGAACTCGAAGTAAAAGACAACCCGTTAAATCAAGTCATATCGGACGCTTCAGAAGGAGTAATTTTGTCAGAGCCTTATTATAACTGGGATAGAGTTTTATTCTTGAATAAATAATTTTATTATTATTATCAGGAGTGCTAAATCATGAAAAAGTTTATATTATCGATTGCAATAATAATTTTCCAAGTCTCAAGCGCGTTTGCAATTCCCTACCCTCCCGCAAAAGGTCAATGGGCTTATCCTTTAGAGTCTCAGCTTGCGATTTATAATAAGGCAGACAGGGACTCAAATTATCAGGAAGTCGAGATGCCCGCAAAATGGATTAATGCACCGAGCGCAGTACGTGATAAAGATAATTATTTATGGTATCGCGTGAAAGTGGGCAAAATTTCGGGGTGGCTGCCTCAAGAAGGAATCAGGCTCAAAATGGGCTCTAAAAGCAAGACGGCCGGAAATATTTATAACAGGTTCGCAAAAATGGATCTTGAAATGCCCTTCAGCTCAAACGAGTCAGAAATATGCTCAAAAATTTTCAAGTTTAATATAATCGGCATGAGCATGACGGATTTGCGCAAGAAAATGGGAACTCCTACACTTCGCGAGTCTCCTTATGATAATGCAGATATGAGCATACTTTCTTATGAAGTCCCCGGAAAAAATATAACTGTCTCGATAGTTTTAACTCGTGATTACGGAGATTTTGACGGAAAAGTTGAATCAATTTCGATTTATCAGGGCAGTGCGGGGGAGCCTGATTAGAAAATTTTGCAGTTCCCGATAATATTTGCGCTTGCTGTATTGCTTGATTTGACACTGGGCGAGATAAATATTTTGCCTCATCCGGTTAAATTAATAGGGCGGTTAATAAATTTTTTGCAGGCGGAATTATTTGATTTACACTCATTTAAAAACGGTCTCGCAGTAACTTGTATAACACTCTTTGCTGCGGGGCTTGTTGTTTATTTATTGCTATATATTTCAGGCTGCAATGATTTAGTCAAGATATATTTATTATATGCTGCTTTATCATGGCGGGACTTGAAAGATGAGACCCGGCCGATTTTATTTTGCTTAATGAGGCATGATTTAGAGGGCGCAAGAAAATTTTTATCACGAGTCGTCGGACGAGATACTCAAAATCTTTCAGAAATAGAAATCACCCGCGCAGTAATCGAAACTATTTCAGAAAATTGTATAGACGGCATTATTTCAGTAATATTTTATTCGTGGCTGGGATATTGCGTAAATAATTCTTACGGGGCTTATATTTTCGTCTGGATATTCAAGGCAGCCAGCACACTTGACTCAATGATAGGCTATAAAAATTTTTACGAGTTCGGGCGGCCAAGCGCAAAACTTGACGACATATTAAATTTTATACCTGCTAGAATCGGCGGAGTCATTATTATTATTTCCGGAGGCATTAAGAATATAAGGCGGGCTGCGAAAATTTTTTGTCAAGACAGATTAAAGCATTCAAGCCCTAACAGTGCACATGGTGAAAGTGCATTTTCCGGAGTCTTAAATATAAAGCTCGGCGGAGGTGCGTATTATAATAATAAATTCATAGCGCGGCCATATTTAAACGAGTCAGGGAATGAGCCGGAAATTTTTGATATTGTCAGAGCATGGCAGTTATTAGATATTTCTTGCGCGTTATTTGCTGTGATTATTATATTTTTAGCGTGCCTTGCTGCTTGATTCATATCATGGCCATATTAGAACGGGGCAAAATTTTTATATTGCTGTAATTATTATATATTTCGAGCGTGTTACTTGCTTGCTGGCGTTATTGCTTGATTTATATCACGGCCATATTAGAACGGGACAAAATTTTTATATTGCTGGGATTATTATATTTCTTGCTGACATATAAATATAACGAGTCCCTGCCCTCCCGTCCGATAAAATTTTATTCCCATGCCTTGCTGCTTGATTTATATCACAAATCCTGTAATATTTCTTTCATGAATAATAATAATTTAACTCTTCACGGGGCGAATCCTGAAAATTTATATAAAGCCTTTAATATCTCAATGCCTGGAAAAATTATAGACTTCAGCACTAATACTAATATACTTTCTTGGCCTGAAAATATAAATATTGATATTGAATCCCTTGCGTCGCGTTATCCTGATTCTGAATGCTTGAATTTGCGCAAAATTATATCTTCACGCGAGAATATAAATATAAATAAAATTTTATTCACAAATGGAATTAACGAGGCTATTTTTTTGCTGGCACGAGTCTTAACTGGTAATACTGCAATTCTTGAGCCATGTTACTCCGAATATAAGCGCGCTTTCATGAACTCACACGAAATTTTTTCGCTGAATGATATAAATAATTATGATAATATAATTCTCACAAATCCTAACAACCCGACCGGAATTTATATAAATAATTTGCATGAAATCATAAAATTTTATCCCGACAAATTTTTTATAATAGATGAGGCCTATATTGATTTTGTGCTTAGTGATAATATACAGCGTGAGAGACTTTGCGATTTTGATAATGCTATTATATTGCGTTCACTGACTAAAATATTTCATTTAAGCGGCGTGAGAATAGGCTATATTATTGCGAACGAGTCAATTATTGAGCGGGTCAAAAAATTTCTGCCGACTTGGAGCGTGAACTCAATAGCTCAGGAACTCGCAGTAAAATTCTTGAATGACTCAAATTTTTATGAGAGAACACGAAAATTTTATAAATATAACACTCCTGAATTCATGGAAAATTTGCGGCTGGCCGGTTTTGACGTGTTAAAATCTGACGTGCATTATTTCTTGATTCGGGTTAATAATGATATGGAAGCGTTAAGAATTTTGCTAAAAAATGGAATGACCGCCAGACACACGAGAAATTTTGCGGGGCTTGACGGTCAATATTTGAGAGTTGCGACGAGATTCGAGAATGAGAATAAATTTTTTATTGAGACACTTAAATCTTTATCGAGTTAAAAACTTTTCGCGCAATAAATTAATTTGTTCGTCATTAATGCCGAGCTCGTTATTTATATAATTCATGACTGAACCGTAATTTGATTTTATATAATTCAAAGCGTTATTCATGAGTTCGGGCGATACATAATCCATAGTAAGCAATAATAATTCCTGCTCGTCGGGATCTTGCATTATAGTTTTCGCAAATTCGCGTTCACGTGCAATTTTTCCGGCGTTAAACTCATTAGTCAATAAATAGTCTGACATTATAATATTCTCGTCAACATTCAAAGCTGAAAGAATCAACATGGCCGCGAGTCCCGTTCTGTCTTTGCCCTGTGTACAGTGAAATAATAATGATTTATTTTCGGGCAATGCAAGCAATTTTTCAAACATGATTCTATAGCCGTCCCTGCCGCTTTTACTGCTTAAGATGTCGACATATAAATTTTTTGTCATGTAACCTGTTTTTACTGCGCCGATTAACATAGAGACTTTATCATTGCCAGCTAGATAAGGCAGCATTTTTTGAGCTTGAGGGCTGTTCATGTCGAAATCTATAATAGAAATCTTTACGTTTTCTACACCGTCAATAACTGGGTCGGGCTCTGATTTTGCCTCGAAATCGATTCTAAAATCAAGAATTACGGCTAAATTATAATCTTGCGCTAATTTTCTTATATCTTGACTCGTCATATTACTAAGTGAAGCAGTACGCAGTAATACACCGTGTTTGATAATTTTATCGTCGAGAGTCCTATATCCGCCGAGTTCGCGGGCATTGCCTACACTTTGAAGATTTAAGCTCTGACTTGCTGAAGAGTTGCCGCAAGATATATTTATTAAGATTACTGCGAGAAATAAAATTTTAAGCATTAAAATATTCGCCTGCTAAGTTAAAATCTTTTGTGCTGTCTATAAAATTTAATAAATTGCCCCGAATCGTGTTTTCTGCGATTTGCTGTAATCTTTCTTTATTATCAGGACCCACGAACCTTACAGAGTGCGAGATTAATAATAAATACATATAGGGCATAAATTTTTCTGTAAGCTCGTCAACTTCCTGATCAGTCTTCAAATTAAAATATTCTTTGCATAGAGAACTCCAGTAAATATCAGCGTCATTAAAGTTAAAGCCTAAATATCCCGCTTTCTGTTCGTCGGGAATGGGCGCATATTTCAGCATGTATATAAAACTCAGCATCAATCCGAGTAAATCCCATATAGGATGGCCGTATGCTGCGTCGCCTAAGTCAATTAACTGAAAATCGCCGTTCTTGTCTATCATGATATTTTTTGCGTTAAAATCGCCGTGTAAAAAAGTTTTTGAATCCGGTACAGAGTCAAGAAAAGCTAAAATTTTATTAGTCTCGTCGGGTGTGAGATAACTTGCAAAACTCTTGATTAAGTTCGAGAGTTTAATTTTACGGCTCGGCAAATTTGAGGCTGAGTCAATTTTTATGCTGTGAATTTGCTTGAGTAAATCAGCGCATTTCTTGGCCATTTCGGGGACTAATTCGCGATTCTCTGAAATTATTTGCGCGACTGTCTTTGCGTCTAGTAATTCATACAATGCCCCGTAGGAATCGCCGCATTTCACTACGTCATAAGATATAGCAGTAGGAACTCCCAGCAAGAAAACTTTTTTTGCTGTATCAATTTCGCGTTTGATAAATTCCAGATTCATGCGTGAATCATAAATTTTTACTATAGTTTCGGGGTCAATTCTATAGACTCGCCCATAAGCTCCTGAGCCTATTTCTTGACAATTTTCTATAGAGATTTCACGTAAAGCCCTCTTAACATCAAATAATTCCGTAAATCCTGTAGTCTCGAAAATGTCATAGACTTCGCGGGATAAATTAATAATGCTGATTTTCTTGTTTAATTTCTTGCGTGCCTTCATGAGGACTCTTAATCCTGCGCTGGAAATATATTCAAGTTTTGACGCGTCAAATATTGTGTCATTATTCAAGTCCGAGCTAAAAATTTTCTGTTCCCATTCGCTTGCATTATTTGTGTCGATCCTGCCAGTTAAAAAAATTGTATTTGTATTCAAGTTATACCTCCCATTAAACAAATAAATAAATTATTTATGAGATATAATTTTACTATAAATTTTTATATCAAAAAAATAGCAGCCCCCGAAAATTGACGAGAACTGCTAAATACTTTCATGAAAACAAATTATTTATTCTCGTACAAAATTTTTATAGCTTCTACACTCTTATTTGTAGCAGCTGCTAACTGTTCAGGTGTGAGCAAATTATTTTTTGCTATCCAACGTATTATTTTTACGACACTGGGACTCCATAATTGCCCCTGAGAGTCCCATATATCAGTCCCTCCCAGTATTCTATTTGCAAAGATATCTTCATAGCCGGGGTAAATTTTCGTAAAATAATCGGCTATATACTGCAAATCTTCCTGTGTAAAATCGCTCGTCTTCTCATAAAAATAAACTTTTACGCCGTTATCTATAGTAAATTCCCGCGAAATTTTCCTGAAATGCTTTCCAAAAGGGGAGCCGGCCTTCTTAAGCTCATTCAAAGGAAAACGGACTACATGTTCTCGGCTGGTTTCGCTATTAGTAATTACTATTATATCCGAATGAAGTAATTCAACAGGAAAGCCATTTCTTAAATCAACTTCTTCAGTTCTTGCTAAATTTCTGACCGGGTACTCGATAAATGGCTTCTTTAGAGCGTCCATAATATCTTTATTTATATTACCGGTCGTAAGCATATAAATTTTTTTGTCATTGCCTTCTGTTAATGAATTAAGATAATCGGCTATTTCATTCAATACGGGAATATCATCGCGCTGAGAAGGGTTATAGACATTTGTAAAAATTTTTGAAACTGGTGATAGAATCGGCCTCGCGTCAGGGAAAAAGCAATTTACAAAATTTGCTGCAATCACTATAACACAAGCACAAGAAATAATAAATTTTTTACTGCCTGATAAAATATTGCATGTCTGAATTATCCCTATATATGAAAGTATTAATAATTGCGGAGTAATAGTAAAATGGTGGTGCAAATCCATAGCTTGAACTCTGAAAAATAGTATCGTAGTAACAAAAAAAGAAATCGCACAAAATAATGAATATCTGCGCATTTTTCCTGTAAATAAAGGCAATATCACGCCTAGCCCCGCAAAAATCAGCGTAAAATATCCGAAGTGATTCACTATACCTGAAATTTTTTGCAATAAAGGCGCGTCCCATGCAACATAAATATTAGCATAATTCGTTCGTAATATACGATAAAGCATAGGCCCGAAAAATACTACCATGATTACAAGAGCAAATATGCCTATTACAATTATATTAAACACAGCATTTTTCAGGTATAAATATTTCTTACTTTTTACGACATCATAACATAAATAGACATACACGCAAGAGCCGCCATAAAGCCTTCAACGTAAAATGCAAAATATCTCCTGAATAAAATCGTGCATAATAACATACCTGAAATATAAACATCGCGTTTAATTTGTTCTCGTGTAAATAAAAGCGCGTCATAATCTTTTACCATTAATAACGCAATACCAGCAGGAATTAAGCAAGCTATATCAGGAAATCCGGCGAGCATTGCAGGATAAAACGGTGTAAACGTAAATAAAAGAAATAACGTAATATATTTATATTTGCTCGAGTCATTAATTTTTTTCATGAGCGTATACAGAATAAACACGGCCGGCAGGAAAAATATAGCGTATAAAACAAGAATATAACGCAGATAAGTATAACCAAACATTTTTAACGGCAACACAGCAATTGTAGGCAATATAGAATTATAATCAGCAAAAAATATACTCCCGCCGAGTCTTAGCACTGCTATAAGAGGATCCGCAAATAATATTTTCATTTGTCTATATGTATAAGCCCAATAATGATTCACATATATAGTCCTGTCTTGAGCAATTAAATAATAACAAAGAAGTCCGCCGAAAAATGCAAAGATAATAAAACTTTTATTTACTAGATTGAAATTTTGGCCGTTAAGTCCAAATAAATATGCATACTTGAATAAATACCAGAAAAATAACATAAATATAACCGCAAAAAATAACCCCGTGAAACTTATCATGCTTTAAGCCTCCTGATTTAAATTTACACGTTCACTAATTATATAACGCGGTCTGTGTTTTGACTCCATGTAAGTTTTGCCGACATATTCGCCTATAATTCCCAGACTCAATAACTGAATCCCGCCCAGAAAACATATTACACACATCATAGAAGCCCAGCCCGTTACAGTATTCCCTAGTAAAGCACCTATAACAGCCCATAAAATTCCCGCAAATCCCAGCAAGCTGACTACATTCCAAAGCCTGCTATAAAATTTATCGGCTTAATCGAGAGACTCGTAATTCCATCAAAGGCAAATGCCAGCATCTTTCTTAAAGGGTAATGAGTATCTCCGGCGAGTCTTTTATCGCGTTTATACATGACACAGGAACTCTTAAATCCTGCAAGCGGGATCATGCCTCTAAGATATATATTTACTTCTTTGAATTCGGCCAAGTGATTCAAAACTTTTGAGCTTATGAGCCTGTAATCAGCGTGATTATAAATTACTTCTGCTCCCATTGAGTTTAATATTTTATAGAATAATTGCGCCGTAGTACGCTTAAAAAATGAGTCGCTTGTTCTGTCATTTCTGACTCCGTAGACAACTTCACTGCCTGAAATATATTCGCTTATCATTTCGTCAACTGCGTTAATATCGTCTTGGCCGTCGCAGTCAAGCGAGATAGTTATATCACATTTTGATTTTGCTTCCATGAGGCCGGCTAAAATTGCGTTCTGATGTCCGCGATTACGGCTTAAAGATATTCCCGAATAATAAGAGTCTGACTTTGCCAGCGAGTTAATTATTTGCCAAGTCTCATCTTTTGAGCCGTCATTTACAAATAAAATTTTGCTTTTATCCGAAATTTTTTCACGTGATATTAAATTTTTTAGCTTATCAAGAAATAACGGAGCTGTTACGGGTAATACTTCATGCTCGTTATAACATGGTATTACAAGATATAATAATGGCTGAGACCTGAGACCTGAGACCTGAGACCATTATGAGCGCATTCGGACAAATTTGTCAACCTTCTTTCTTAGTATTTTTGCGTAAAATATTCCCTCCGGCCTTATATTTTACCAGAGGGATTTAATAATATTTATGCGAGAAATTCAAAACTTTTTTTGCTCCTGACATTTTCACGAATTAAAGGCGTTTCAGGTTTATTAATTTCTTGAGATTCTGCCTTAGTATGCTCGAAACTGTCGCGCCTTTGTCCCTGTTGATTTTGCTGTTGTTCGTCGTTCTCGTTCTTACGGTGGACCCGCTGGGCGTTATTCATTGCTTCACTGGCCTGCACTGTCTGAACGAGTTTAATTCCGTCTCGTATAATTTCCTGACTCTGGCCTGTATCTTGAGCAGCGGCTAAGGCATTCGGGGCGTGATGAGTCATTGCTTCAACATTCAAATTTGACATTAATAACGTAACTGGCTGCAATTTATTAACCTCCTAAATGACCTGACATATAATCGAACGGCTTTAATACAATGCAGCGTTTTTCATCATCGGCAACAAAAGAAGTAAATCTGCACGGCTCATGAACGATATAATTTAGGCCTCTCACAGAAATAACTACACCGCTGTAACAAATATCTTTGACTCTGACTATACCCTTATCGCGAACGAGTGCTAACTGTTCTTCTAAGTCGTCAAGTTCCTTCTGCATATTATCCCGCGCGGCCTGTAACTGGAATTTCATTTTTGTTAGATCCATCATCATAGCGCGTTTAGAGTCGTCAAGTTGCCCGGCTGACTCTAATTTCTTGAGTAATGCGAAATTCGGCTCAATTCGTTCTAAATTCTCATCACAGCGTTTAATTTCACTCGTGAAAACTTTTCTCTTTTCGAGCATGTCCGGGGGAGTCCCTACAATAATTTCTGTCTTTGTGCCCATTTCAGAGCCTAGTATATTACAAGAGACTTCAAGACCAGCGTCAACACGTCCGCCGGCAATTTGTGAATGTCTGCCGCTTCCAAGTGCTATAACTGCCCGACGAGCATATAACCGGCTGTGTAAAATTGAATTCTTTACTAGAATACTTCCGCCCGCCCTGATTGTAGCCTGATCCGCAAAACTCAGACTCACGTCATTATTTGCGCGTATTGTGCCCTTACCCATGCCGCGGACTCCTCCGTGAATTATTACGAATCCCTGCGAGTCAACATCTGCTCCCTCGACCATGCCGTTAATGTCAATATTGCCCTGTGCTATTACGTGAAAGCCCTCACGAACTGAGCCGCTGATTTTTACCGCTCCTGTAAAATCTATGCTTCCTACGCTGAAATCTATATCATTCCCGATATTTAATTCAGGCAATACAGCGAGACGGCCTCTATCATTCTTTAATTGACCTTCTGCAACTGCGAGTAATATTAACGGATTCTCAGGGTCGCGCTTGAGTCCTTCACCGAATGAGAATTCTACATTTTTTACGGGCTGGGCTCTGACTGCTGCCCCGGTAACATCGACTCCAGTTTTGCCGTTTACAAGAGGATGCTTTATTGCTACTTCTTGACCGGGATGGACTGTAACAATAGTGCTGCGGCTCCAGAAATCAATTTTTTCATCGTCTCTGACTTCAAACGGCTTGTCGGGATCCTTGATTAATTCTATATATGCATCACTGCCTTCAACGGGCGGAGTTCCCTGAGCTACTATAACTGTTTCATTTGCAAGTTTACGGGCTAATAAAGATTGTATTGCGACTTTATCAATACCGATTTTGACTCCGTTAGCATGTAATACGGCAATGACTTCTTCAAGTTTCGGCCAAGGTTTGGCAAAAAAGGGCGGCTCTATAGTAATTGAAGCTGACATTTTATCGCCCGCAATTGACACTAAAACTTTTGCGTCCTTCTCAAGTGCAGGATTACGACCGCAAATTTTACAGGTTTGACCGTCCTTAATAAAATTACGTATTGCCTTGAAGTCATATCTTATAATGCCGTATTCTTTCAGGAACGCGTAAACGTCATTTTCTTTAAAGTCTGTGCTGTTACATGATAAATAAATCCCGTCGGGCTGTGCGTGTAAGTCAAAAATATCTGTGTTGATCAATTAGTTCACCTCCTGAATAAAATTTATAACTCATTCATTTTAGCTTTTAGAATCGCGCGTAACATTGATAGACCTTTGCCGTGAATTTGTGAGACTCTGCTTTCAGACACTCCTAAAACTTGGCCGATTTCCTTTAGAGTCAAGCCGTCATAATAATAAAGACTCAACATATTGCGCTCACGTTCGGGCAATTCCTGCAAAGCCTCTATTAATTGCTGTTTATCGCTTTCATCGTCGAGTCTGTCTGCTGCTGTCTCTCTTTCGTCCGCAATAGTTGCTTCAATCGGGACTTCTCCGTCATCTAATGGATTAGTGTCATCAAGTGAAGTGATATAACCTCGTGAAGCTAATTCTTGAGTCTCGTAATATTCTTCTTCAGTTATGCCGAGTTCAGAAATAAGCCACTCGTCTTTGAGTTCGCCCTTATCGCGCAAAATTTTTTCCATTGCCTTATTCAGCCGCTGTACTTTCTCGCGCCCTGTACGTGAAAACCAGTCGCATTTGCGTAATTCGTCTAATATTGCGCCTCTGATTCTGGGTATTGCGTAAGTCTGAAATACAAAACCTTTTGACGGGTCAAATTTATCAACAGCATCGAGCAGCCCGAATACTCCAAAGCTCAAAATATCCTCATAATCAAGACCTTGAGGCGGAGTCACTGACATTCTGCCGACTACGTATTTAATCAGCGGTAAATAACGTCTCACGATTTCGTCACGGATTGCTATAGATTTAGTCCGCGAAAAATTATCCCATAATTTTCTTTCCTCGTCTGTCGTCATATTTCGTTTATTCCTTTTCCGAGCGTCTTAATTTTCAGCATCCAGTTACTTGTCGAGAATTCAATAGTGCGTCCCTTATTGCCTCCCGTATCAGAAGCAACGAGAGCTATTCCCAGTCTTGCAAGCCTCATAGTAGTCTCACGTACATTTTTCGCTCCGACTGTCAAGAATTCAGGACTAGAGCCCGGCAATGCAAACATTTGAGCACCTCCGGCAATTTTCGCTTTTATTCTGGATCTGTTAGCACCCTGCTTTATCATTTCGTCAATTATGGCTGGCACGGCAGTATCGGCAAATTTTCCGACTTTTTCCGAACCTTTTAGACCTCTTGAATCAGGCAGCATTATATGAGCCATCCCCGCAATTTTCGCTAATGGATCAAAGACTACAAGCCCAATGCATGAGCCAAGCCCAAGAGTTACAAGTTTTATAGGAGCCCGAGCCACGTATAAATCTGCCATGCCTAAAACAATACTGGGTTCGGCCATCACATCACCTTCAGCTTTCTTAGCAGCAAATCGAGGGCATCAGGGTCAGGAATTAATATAATATGCCCGGAAATTTTCCGGCCTTCTTCTAAACCTTCTACACTTAACTCAGTATTTACTAACAGTGCAGTCTCTCCCATTTGCCCATAAATCGAAGCTACTACATCTAAAATCGAACTCAACATGTCATGTGCTACACCGGGTACGCTGATTTGATGCTGAGTCCCTATTAATAAATTTATAGCGTTCAAGAATGAGCTTAATACTATATTTCCTACTTCACTTAATGCACTGTCGATCATGTCCTGCGGGATCTCATCGATCGGGATTTGTGAGCCGAATTGCTGCTTTAATAATAGCTCGACCATTAAATTTGCGTCTTCTTCGTTCTGGATAAATATCAAGCTGCAGTGAAAGCCGCCTAGAGACCGCACGAAAACAGCACCGACTATCTGCATAGGGTCGCCGTAATGCTGGCCGAGCTCATAAATTGATACAAGCTCGGTTTGAGGGACATTCATATTTATCATACGCGATAATAAGCCGCTCAAAGCAGTAGCAGCGTTGCCAGTGCCTATATTTCCGACCTCACGAATTGCATCAAGCTGTAACGCATTGAACGACGCTATATCTGCCATTAAACATTACTCCTTTTAACCTTTTGTAGAGTAGAACGAGGCAACATCAAGAATTAATGCAACATTGCCGTCGCCTAAAATAGTCCCGCCCGTTATTCCGTCAATTTTCGCTAAAAATCTTCCGAGCGATTTAATAACTATTTCCTGCTGGCCTATTAACTCACTGACTATGAAGCCGATTTTATTCTTGCCTATTTTTACCACTACGACGGGATATTCGTATCTATCATGTTCGACACCCTCAGAGCCTAATATATCGCCTAAATCATTAAGTGATAATACTTCACCGCGTAATAAAGTCGTGGGCTCGCCGTGAACTGTCTTAATGTCTTCTTTGCGTACCATTATAGTTTCTTCGACATTTTCAAGAGAAATTGCATAAGTCTCGTTGCCTACTTTTATTAACAGTGAAAGAACTATAGCAAGCGTTAAAGGCAGTCTTATATAAACATGAGTCCCCTCGTTTTTCTTGCTGCTTAAATCAAATTGTCCGCCTAACTGCTCGACTTTAGTTTTTACGGCATCCATTCCGACTCCGCGCCCTGATAAGTCCGTTACTTGCTTGGCCATGCTGAAACCGGGAAGTAACACTAACTGCTGGGCTTCCTCGTCGCTCATTATTGCGGCTCTGTCATCTGTAATGATTCCTCGTTCAACGGCTTTTTTCTTGACTTTATCGGGATCAATTCCTGCGCCGTCGTCTGAGACTTCAATAACGACTCCGCTGCCTTCTTGATAAGCTGCAATTTTTAGTATACCTTTTTCAGGTTTGCCCAGTGCCTTGCGTTCGTCGGGGTGTTCGATTCCGTGATCCATTGAGTTACGAATCAAATGCACCATAGGATCGCCTATTTCGTCTATAACTGTTCTGTCTAATTCTGTGTCTTCGCCTTCGAGAACTAACTCAACATTTTTATTTAGAGTCTTGCATAAGTCCCTTATTAAGCGCGGGAATCTGTCAAATGTAAACGAGACGGGCACCATTCTTAATTTAGTAACGAGTTCCTGAATATCGCCGGAAATTCGCCCTAATTGCGATAAAGTATCATCAAATTGTCTGAGTCTTGCTTCCTGAACGAGTCTCTCAATTCTTGCACGAGAAATAACAAGCTCGCCGACAAGATTCATTAATTTATCGAGACGGCCTATATCGACTCTGACAGTTTGACCGCTTTTCTTGATTGTCTCTTTACGGCCTGCGGGGGGCTGTGCTGCGGGCTGTGCAGGTGCCGGAGCTGGAATCGGGGCAGGTGCCGGGGCGGGTGCTTGTTCCTGTGCTGCGGGCTGTGTTTCTTGAACAGGTGCCGTGGCGGGTGCTGAACTTGCTTTGATTTCTTCAACATCTGCGCTCTTGACATCGCCTATTTTCTCAATTGCTGCTTTAACTTCTTCAGCGGGTGCGGGAGTAGCTACATAAATAGTAAAATCATACTCAAATTTTTCCTGCTCAAGTGCATCAGTGGGAGGCTCAGACTTGAAAATTTCGCCCATTTCTTCGAGCCTGTTTACTACCATATAAGCGCGGGCAGCCTTCAATAAACAGCTTTCACTCAATGTAACATGAACACTAAAAGCGTTCTTGCCTTCAGAGTTAGCAGCTTTTACCCATTCAGAGTCCTGTGATGACAAATTTGACCCGCCGGAATCTGCCGGACTCTCTTGTGTTGGAGCTTGAGCAGCAGGAGCAGGAGCCGGGCCCTCTCGTCTTAATTCCTGAACCATTCCAGACACGTCTATATGCGAATCATTTCCGCCGCCTCTGATTGAGTCCGCCATTTCCTGCAAAGTATCAAGCCCCTGAAATAATAAATTCATGTCGCCTTCAGTGAGTGGCCTTGTACCTTTTCTAGCTGCGTCGAGTCTGTCTTCCATTGCGTGGGTCAAGCCCATCATATTAGTAAATCCCATTGTGCCCGCCATGCCCTTAAGCGTGTGAGCTGCTCTGAAAATTTCATTAATTACGTCCATATCGACCATATTTTTTTCCAGAGCTAATAATAAATCATCTAATTTTTGCACGTTATCGTCAGTCTCATCGAGAAATGCTCCGAGATACTGACTCATATCCATATCGGCCAAGATAAAATTTTCCCCCTTCTAATTCTTCACGAGTCTGACCATTGCATCGGGAATTTCATTAAGCGGCAGGACCTCGTCAACGATTCCAGCGTCAACAGCGGCCTTAGGCATTCCATAAACGACGCAAGTTTTTTGACTCTCGGCTATAACATAAGCACCTTTTCTGTGAAGTGCTATACCTCCATCCGTGCCGTCCCGTCCCATTCCTGTTAAAATCACGCATAAGACATTGCCGCCGTATTCATCTGCAACACTCATAAACATTATATTAGCTGCGGGCTTGACTGACAAAACAGGCGGAGCGTCAGAGATTCCGCATACCATTGCACCATTTCTGCGCTTGACTATTAAATGACTTCCACCGGGGGCAATTACTACACGGCCGGGCTTGAGAGTTAATCCGTCAAAACCTTCTAAGACTTCAAGCTGTGAAGACGAATTCAATCTATTTGCAAATGACGGTGTAAATTCTTTAGGCATATGCTGAGTAATTACAATAGGAACAGGAAAATTTTTAGGTAACTTGGGAATCAATTCGCCTAAAGCCATAGGGCCGCCCGTTGAACTTGCAATCGCTACAATATCGCGCCTTCCTGTATGCATGGGAGGAGTCATCCGCCTGAATTCCGGAGCACGTACAGGAGATCCCCCGAAAAATCCCGCTTTAGTTCTGAGTCTTGCTGTACTCGCCGCAATGACCTTGTCAATTAATTCCTGCCCTACATCGCGAATATTTAACGATATAGATCCTGAAGGTTTGCCTATGAAGTCAACACATCCGAGCGCAAGAGCCTTCATTGTTGTTTCTGCCCCTTCTTGAGTCATTGAACTCACCATTATGACGGGGAGGGGATTAGTCTTCATTATTTCTTCGAGTGCCTGAAGCCCGCTCATGTTGGGCATTTCTACATCCATTGTTACAATATTTGGTCTGAGTAATTGAATTTGTTTAAGAGCGTCTTTACCGTCTTTGGCAGTACCTAAAACTTCAATTCTAGGATCAGATTTTAATATATCGCTGATAAATTGCCGCATTAAAGCACTGTCATCAACTACAAGAACTCTTATTTTGCCTGCTGGGGGCATTCTTTAACTCTGCTGTCTGATAAAAATTTTCTTATTATATTTATACATGGCAGCAGATTGCACCTCCTTCCTGTAAAATATGCTAAATTTTTTAGATTCATAGTTATTATAGCTTTAAATTTATTTCTCGTATTTATTTCTTGCTATTTATTATTTATTTATTATCAGAAAAAAGACTCTTAGTCAGCCGCTTGAAAAAGTCAATCACTCCTCCTGATTTTTCCGGTAATGCTTCACGTTTTATATTAGCTCCCTCACAGAACCGCAATAATTCGCCCGATAAATTTCTGATGCATATACTGGCAGGCGATTCAGGATCTGACCTGTAAAAAATTTTCCAGTTTTTGACTGATTGCTCGATAGCTTTATCTTTCAAGACACAGCCTAAATAAATCGGAGCATTCCCTAAAAATTGCATTGATGCGAGTCTGATTCTCTCTGCGACCTCTTGAGCTTCCATTGTGCTATTTGCCATGTTGACAATTAACATAAGCCCCGATGCTGCATTTTCCGGGCCGTCCCATGCTGTTGCGCCTAAAGATTTTATTACACCGTAAGCATCTCTCACACTCGTCGGCTCAGGAGTAGTAACTAATAAAGTTATCTCCGACGCATAAGCAAATGACAACACACCTTTATGAATCCCCGCGCCCGCGTCCATGATTAAATAATCGGCGATTTCGTCAAGCCCTGACAATGACGCAAATAATCTTTCCATAGCAAAATCATCAAGATCGGCTATTTCTTTCAAGCCAGTACCGCCGGGAAGTAAAGCAACACTTCCATGTTTGTGCATAGCTCTTTCTGAAGGCCTGAAATGTACTAGAATCTCGTTCAAGTTCCGCGAGCCTTCTATTAAATGCGCAATATTATATCTAGCATTAGTAACTCCGCACAAAATATCTAAATTTGCCATGCCTAAATCAGCGTCAATTAATACGACTCTCTTCCCGAAATCTGCCAAAGCAAACGATAACGCCGCAGATATATTACTCTTCCCGACTCCTCCCTTACCGCTCAAAACTGAAATTGTGTGTAAACGCTGCGGAATTCTTGTTCTCTCTCGATTATCTAATACCATTCGCCTCAAATCCCCCGCCTGATCTGGATTATAATTATTTCTAGGCATTGCAAATTAACCCCGTTTCCTCTCTTCTTCGGACTTCATGAGGAAATCGGCGATTCTTGTGCCTGAAGCAGTCTCTATATCTTTTGGAACGTTTTGTCCCACCGTCAAAAATGAAACCGGACAGCCCATAACCTGCTGAATATTAAATATTGAGCCGTAACTCACAGTCTCATCAAGTTTTGTAAATAACAAATGCGACACGGGAATATTTGGAATATGTTCTACAACGTCAAGCATATCTTTATATTTCATGTTAGCTGACAATACCAAATGCACAGCATCAGGAGCGAACGAATTATATAAATTCTCGAATAGTTCCATGTTTTTCTTGTCGCGCTGTGAACGCCCCGCAGTGTCTAACAAAATAATATCCGAGTTCTCATGCTGATTCACTATATTTTGAATCGTTGCTATATCGAATATTATTTCAATGGGAACGCCTAAAATTTTCGCATAAGTCTTTAACTGCTCGACAGCTGCTATTCTGTATGTATCACTAGTTAATAATAAAACTCGTTTATGTTCCCATAATGCTTTAATTGCTGCAAGTTTTGCTATAGTCGTAGTCTTGCCGACTCCGGTCGGACCGAGTAGCATAACTTTACGACCCCCCGCAGCGTCCCCGCCGTTATCGCCTGAGCATTCAATTTGTGTAGCAAGCCACTTGGTGAACGGCAATTTTTTATTTTTTTCTTTACGAGCCATAACTCCATAATCACCGAGCAATTTTCTTATATATTTCTCGTCAACTTCAGACGAACGCAAACGGCCCTCAATTCCTGAGTCTTCACCTGTAAATTGAGGCATTCCGGCTTGAAAATTAGCTTTCTGGGCTTGAGCTTGAGCAGCGACTCCGGTTTCAACGGCTGAAATTCTCTGCAATAATAAATCTATTCTATCAGCGAGCGCTCCGACTTGATTCTTGAGTGCTTGAGCGTCGTTATTATTTATTGCGGGCTGGGCTGGCTGATTCATAACCGGCGGCATTACTGGCTGAATTTGAGGCGGCGGAGTTACTGGTGCGGGTCTTGTCGTGAGTCCGTATGCATTTCTGAGTCCTTCAGGTGAAATTTTTACATTATCAGAAGGCAGCCTATAACCTTCTTCACCGAGTGAAATTGTATTATCCTGCAAATTATTTGCGGGCGTTGATGATATATTTTGACTCGGAGGGCTTGAAAGTTGACCGCTTGAAGATTTTTCTTTGAGTTCCATTAACTTTTGGAAGGCTATTAAATTCTCTCGTCTTGTGTCCTCGTCCATTGTAGAAATAGGCGAATTATTTGCGGGAGTCCTAGTTTTTGGCTGCGGCTTAGGTGAGTCATCTTCAAGAATTCCGGCTGTAACCTTCAAAACTGAACGCTGAAAGAATCCTAATACTCCGCCTTCTTTTATCATTTGAGTCGACAAAATAACAGCGTCCCGGCCAAGTCGTTCGGCTGCTAGTCTGAGTGCTTCTGCGTCGTCTTTTGCTGTAAATGTAATTTGATTAGTAACTCTCATTTATTTATTCTACCATTCCTACTGTTTTAACTTGAATCCCGCGTGTTATCTCATTATATGACACAACGAAAATATTTGTTATAGAGCCTTCTATTAATCTACGCACGATTAATCTTACATCAGGGTGAACGAGTAAAACAGGAGGCAAATTTTTAACGATCATTTCTTCCATAGCGCGGGAGATTGCGTTAATCATCTTCTGAACTTCGCGGGGATCTAAATTTAATTGCCAGCCTCGAGTCAAATCGCCGTCGACTCCTGCCATAATTTTCTGTTCCCAGTTCGGTGAAAGAGTCGCAGCCGTAATAATTCCGTCCGGCCCCTGAATCTTAAGAGAAATCAAGCGCGATAAAGCCTCTCTTGCCCGTTCAGTCAAGAAATCTACACTTCTTGACATTTTGCCGTAATCCGCGAGTGCCTCAAAAATTGTAACGAGATCTCTAATCGGAATCTGTTCACGTATTAAATTCTGCAAAACTTTCTGAATCTCACCGAGTGAAAGCGACGCTAATAATTCACTGACTACGGCGGGGGCTGTTTCTTTTACCATGTCCGTTAATTTCTGGACTTCCTGACGAGTTAATAACTCAGCTCCATTTTTGCGTATAACTTCCGATAAATGAGTCGCGAGTACGCTGGGAGCGTCAACAACTGTATATCCCATAGCTTCGGCCTTGTCGCGTAAATCCGGAGAAATCCATAAAGCAGGGAGTCCAAATGCCGGCTCTTTGGTGGGAACTCCTATTAAATCCTCTTCAGCTCCGCCAGTGTTCATAGCTAAATAATGATCCGGCAGTAATTCACCGCGCCCGGCTTCAGCACCCTTTACACGCAAAATATACTCTGTAGGCTTAATTTGAATATTATCGCGAATTCTTATCGGAGGCACGACGATTCCCATTTCTAGGGCCATTTGCTTGCGTATTGTGCCTATTCTGTCTAACATGTCGCCGCCCTGTGCAGGGTCAATCAGGGGGATAATTGCGTAACCTATTTCGGCCTCCATAGGTTCAACTGTCAATAATTTCATTACGTCTTCAGGAGAAACAGGTTCAGATTTTGCGCCCTCTTCAGTTCCTGCTGTTGTTGTTGCTGCTGCTCCTGATTGCGGGGCTGTTCCGGGTTGAGCTGGAGTCTTTGCTGCCTGCTCTTCTGCCTCGATAGTCTGTAAACTTGCTTCACGACTCACTGTGTAGCCAAGAAAAGCCATTAACACAGCCAGAGTCAAAAATGGAATTGTAGGAAGTCCCGGCAAAAGTCCCATGCATAATAACATACCTGACGAAATATATAACGGTCTCGGATAACGAGTAAACGAATTCACAAGATCGGGGCCGAGTTCAGAAGACGCAGCCGCGCGGGTAACAATAACGCCCATTGCCGTAGACATCAATAACGCCGGAATTTGTCCGACAAGTCCGTCGCCCACTGTGAGCAGACTATAACGAGATGCAGCATCTCCGGCACTCATTCCCCGCATGAAAATCCCGATTGATAAACCGCCGATTATATTTATAGTAGTAATTATGAGTCCTGCTATAGCGTCGCCCTTAACAAATTTTGAAGCACCGTCCATAGCTCCGTAAAAGTCAGCTTCTTTCTGAATGTCCTGCCGTCTTTGTTTTGCGCCCTGCTCGTCGATTAATCCCGAATTTAAATCAGCGTCGATTGACATTTGTTTGCCGGGCATGGCGTCAAGTGTAAATCTCGCTGCAACTTCCGCGACTCTCTCTGCGCCCTTAGTGATTACTAACATTTGAATAATTACCAGAATCAAGAACATTATAATCCCGACTACATAATTGCCGCCGACGACAAAATTTCCGAAAGCGTTTATTAACTCGCCGGCGTTCCCGTAAAGTAAAATTAATCTCGTTGTTGAGACATTCAGCGATAATCTAAACAAAGTCGAAATCAATAACAAAGTCGGAAATATCGACAAATCTAATGCGCGCTTGACATAAAATGTAACTAAAAGAGTAACGACTCCAAGCGTTATATTCATTGCAAGCAGCATATCTATCAGCCATGTCGGTAAGGGCACGACCATCATTATAATAATGAGTACCATTAACAAAGCCACGCCAATATCGGAATAGCTTTGAACTTTTTTGCGAATCTCAGAAACTCCTGCGATTCCAGCGGCCTCTGCCAATGTGCAACTCATCCCCGTTCTATTTATATAAATTATATAAACTGGATAAAAATTTTTGATTTATTTTACACGAAAACAGGCAAAACAGAAAATATATTAGTGAGTGAATGCGTCAAGAAATAAACGAGTCAAAAAATTTGCGAGTCAATAAAAATTTTATGTTAATGATTCGCGCAAAATATTTATAACGAGTCTAAAAATTTGCGGGTTCGAGATAAAAATTTTCGTGAAAGAGCCGCGCATTCCCGGTAAAAAATTTGTGTTGAAAAATTGCAGAATAACAAAAATTTTTAGCTTTGTGAGTCATTGCTGTTACTAAGAAAATTTCATATTTTTGTAGCTGTAAATGTAGCTGTAAAATTTGTATCTTTGCTAAAATATTTCTTAAGATTTCACATGAATTATAGCACTTGAATATATAATAATTTTTCCTGTATAATCACTAAAAAATTTACATGAAAGGACTCTTGACAAAATAAAAATGGCCGCAATAATTGACTCAGGACTCAGGACTCAAACTATCTTAATATAAAATTTGAAGATTTTCAGCGCGAATATTTAGATGAGATTCACGAAGTAGTTTCTCTCTACTCACAAATGCAAAACAGTGAAAGATATTTTCTTAATGGAATAATACGATATTTCAAGCCAGCAAAAATTTTAGAAGTTGGAGTCGCTCACGGGGGCGGAAGTGCTTTAATACTCAACGCGATAAAGGATTTAGACTCGCGATTAATTTCTGTAGATTACTGCGAAAAATATTATGCCGGCGGAGAAGATAATAATAAATTATCAGGATGGCTTGTCGACGAAAAATTTTCGAATTTAACAGATAAATGGCAGATATACAGGGGCGGGGACATTTCGCGCTTCATTGAGAGAATCGGCGGGGATATAGATTTGCTTGTGCTTGATACTGCGCATATACACCCGTGGGAGACGTTAAATTTTTTGTGCGTGCTGCCGTTTATGAAGCGTAATAGTTTGTGCGTATTGCATGATGTATCACTTAATTATTTGCAGGGACGAGAAAATGATTTAGCCTGCAGATATTTATATAGCACTGTAATATCAGACTATAAAATCATGCCCGAACCTGAAGAAAATTATATCCCTCATTTTGCAAATATAGGCGCGTTTAGAATAATTGACGACACTTATAAATATATACAAAATTTGTTCGAGATTTTGCTATATAAATGGGAAGCTATGCCGTTTGTTTACGATAAAAAAATATTCCCATATGCGACTCCGATTTTGCCCGAAGATATTGACAGCATTAAAAATGTTTTCGCAAAATATTATCCTGATTACATGAAATTTTTTGATAATGTCATAGATTATCAGCGCGGTATAGTCAATCACATAATAGACACGTATAATCGAGAATATAAAACTTTTAAGGGGATCTGGAAGCATTACTTCCCGTTGAGCTTTATTACATTAAGGAAAATCAAGCATATTTTAACTGGTATAAAATAAATTATTCCCGGCCTGCCTCAATCTCGCCGAGTTTCTCCTCAAAGCCGTAAATGGTAGGATCTATGCTGTTTACGGTTTTATTGAGTTCGTCAATCAGTCTGAAAGCGAATCCCTTAGGAAGTCTATTATTGAATCGCTTAATCTTTAATAGAGCCTGCAAAAAATTTTTCTCATACTGCATTATTAAATTCGCAGCCATTAAAGCACTCGGCCTTGACTCGTCAAAAAATAGTCTTGCCATCTCCAAATTTTCTTCTATAGTCATCTCGTCATACCAGAGAGCAGCAAGAATCGCCTTAAATTTTTTCCGCTGTCTTCCGTGAGTTATTCTTTTGGCCGCAAAATCTATTTTCTGCATACCATTTATAAGAGTCTTTAACACATCATCAGGATTTAATGAAGGCTTAGAATATTCGGCTATGTACTCGGCTTCGATTTCAATTAAGACCTGTTCACGCAATAACTTCCCAAATGAAGGCCGCAAAGTTATTACAGCAGGTTCGGGCGGGGAATCCATTAATTTGCGAAATTCGACTCCGGTGTCAAAAAATTCGCTCTCATAGGGTGAATCTTTCAGCCATGACACAAAGCCGGGATCAAATAAACCTTTTCGACCAGCACGCCCGGCCATCTGTAAAAAATCTATTTTGCTTATTGGCTCGTAAGTCCTGTAATTCACAAGCTGAGCGAAAATTACATATTGAGCAGGAAGATTTACTCCCAGTGATAAGGCATTTGTCCCGCAAACGACATCTAACAATCTTTCACGAAAAGCAGACTCGACTAATAATTTTTCTTTAGGGAACATTGCACCGTGATAAGTTCCTACACCTTTTATGAGTGAAGGCGGCATTTTCTTAACATCAAGAATCTTTGCGAGTTCCTGCAGTCTTTTCACGTTATCGGGGGGGATTCGCTGCCTAGCTGAAGCAATTTTTTCGGCCAAGTCCATGACTCCGCGCTGTGAGAATAAGAACACTAATGCGTCATGAATTCCGTATGTCCTGAAGGGCTTATCAGGAGTAAATATTAATTCTGTAACTCGTTTCTTGCTTTCATGAATCAAAAAATTACGCTGGCAGATATGCGACAAATAACGGCCTATGCTTTTAACGCCGCCCAGAGTAGCAGACATCACTAAAATTTTTGTGTCATAGTCAGTATTAACAAGCCCGTCTATATACATTCTTGCTCGGTCGGGGTCGCTGAAAATATAGTGAAATTCGTCGACGATTAATTTTTGACCGGGGACTCGCGCATATTTCATTGTATAAATTTCTTGAGTACAGCAAATTATGCCAGCTCCCTCGTTACGCTTAAAATCTCCTGTTTCGATTCCCACGTCGAGTCCCATTCTGCGCAAATCTAAATATCTTTCATTGCTGAGTGCCTTAATAGGAGCCGTGAAAATTATTCGCGTTGAGTCTTGATTCTTGTTTACTTGGCCTTGAGTGTCTAATATTCCCGCCCATAAATAAGCAACTAGGGTTTTGCCTGAACCTGTCGGAGCACTCAATACAGCGTCATTATTATTTATGTGATTAAAAGCGTTAATTTGCCAGTCGTAAAAATTTATTTCGCTCAAGTTATAAAATATATTCCCTTCGATTTATATAATGCCGGGCAGCTCATAAGCCGGGTTCTGTGTTAAAGACGGTCATTTATCTAGTATTTTCCTCGCAGAAAATCTCAAGCGATCTAACCCAGAGGCACCGGAGCCAGTGTTCAAAACCTCTCTATTTGATCTTGCTTCGAGTGGGGCTTGCAAATCACGCAAATTACTTTACGCATGGTGGGCTCTTACCCTGCACCTTTTCACCGTTGCCAAATAAAAAAATGGCTGTATATTTTCTGTTGCGCTATTCCCGCGGATTACTCCGGCCAGCCGTTAACTGGCACTCTGCCCTATGAAGCCCGGACTTTCCTCTACAAAATTTTTTGCAGCGACCGTCTGAACTGCCCAGCAAGAATTATTTTATCACGCTGTCTGAATAAATAGCCGTAAACATGTTTATTGCGACTTCTAAAATATTATCGTTGAAATCATAATTACTAGTGTGAATATCAGGATAATTTATCCCATTGCCTATATAGAAAATTGCGCCGGGAACTTGTTTTGTGTACCAGCCGAAATCTTCAGAAGCTCTGAATGGCTCGGACAAGTTAATAATTTCGAGATTCAAATTTTTTGCGGCTCGTATGACTCTTTTTACGGACTCGGACTCGCTTATAGTCTCAGGGAAGTAATCAAAGTTTTCACACTTGAAATTAAATCCTGAATTTTTTGCGAGGGACTCGGCCATGTTGACGACTTGATTACGAAATTCGCGCATAATTGACTCACTATAGGCACGCATAGTTATAGAGATTTCGCCATTGCCCGGAGAAATTCCGAAATTTTTTGAGCCGAGATTTATATTTATGATAGTGCATAAAATTTTTTGTGATTTATTTGATTCGCCTATAAATTTTATTAAATCAGCGATTATATATGCAGGATTGAGTCCTTTTTCCGGTTCGCTTGCGTGAGAAGTCTTACCGTAAAATTTTATAGTTAATCCCGCCGAACAGCACTGACACAAACCCTCACGAATTATAATACTTTTTTCAGGGTAGCCGCTCCAGTTGTGAAAAGCGTAAATTTCTCGTATATTTCTCTCGTGTAAAAGCTGCGAACATTCACGCCCGCCCTGCCCTGTCTCTTCAGCGTGTTGAAATATTAAATATACTGAACGTTCACGGGGCAGATTCTCAAGTTCTAAAGCAAACCCGCAAAGTGCCGCACAGTGTCCATCATGACCGCATTTGTGAGAGACTCCGGGATTTTGCGAATTATATTCAAGATTTAAATTTTCGTTTATGGGTAAAGCGTCCATATCTGCCCGAAAAGCTATAGCCTTTGTGCCTTCGATATAGCGCGAGGCATAAAAATATCTTCCGCAATCTATAACAGCAAGACTCGTATTAGACTCTAAGAAGTCCATTAAATGCCGCTTAGTTATATTTTCTTGGCCGGATAATTCCGGGAACTTGTGAAGCTCATGACGTAAATTTATAATGCGCGATAAATTTTCTTGATTCATAATAATATCATCTCGATTCAAGTTTATATTTATATTTTATACTAGGCAGCAAAATTTAATAAATTTATTCTCCATTCGTGCGAATCCTGCTATATTTAATGCCGAGTCTAATAAATATTATAAATCCCGCAATTAAAGCAATTACCATAAAAAACGCGCTGTCAGTCAAGAGTCCTATAATCCCAGTCAATGCCGGCGCAATTGATACGAACATTAAAATTTTTGCGAACTTCACGGCGTAATCACGTTTATTTGTAGTCTTGACTGCATAATTTCTCGGAATTAATTTTATATCTTTCGTGAGTGCTAATATAACCGCGTAAAATAAAATCACTCCGGCAAAAATCAGCATAAAAATTGAAGCATATTCCATAAATTATAGACCTCCTTAAAACATGAATTAGCAAGTCCCCCACC
>JAFSWW010000042.1 GCA_017444345.1 Synergistaceae bacterium
CATGTAGAAAATACGTTTTTGAAATTAAAACAGTGGCGAGGCATTGCAACCCGTTACGCTAAAAAATCATCGTCATTCATAGCTTCAGTTCAGATATGTGCAATGTTTATGTGGCTTTATATATTATGACGACACCGTCTAGAAGAAATAAATTTAGAGGGCTGCGACTCACTAAGAAGATTATCTATCAGCGATACTACTTTAGAGTCATTGAGCCTGAAAGATTATAAATCGCTTGAAACCTTCAAAATAAATAATAATGTCGAAATGATTTCGCTTGATTTGAGCGGGTGTACTTCTCTGAATGATTTAGGCCAGCTTAATTACAGTTACTCATATTATTATGATATTTGGAGTGATATATCTACAACATCATTTCCTCGTCTAGCTTACTTGAATTTAAGCGGCTGCTCTTCACTGCCTGAATTATATATACGTTCTGTTAAAGAATTAAATATGTCGGGCTGTACAGCTTTAAAAAAATTGCATATACGTAATTATGAAACTAGATATTACGAACAAGCTCCAGAATCTTATAAAGATGTCTGCATGTATCCTGTCGAAAATTTAAATATTGAAGGCTGTTCTGCTTTAGAAGATTTATTAATTTATAGGTCTGCTCTAAAATCTCTCGAACTCAACGGCTTTGAGAATCTCTCACGAATCGAAGTATCTGCAAATTCTGAACTTGTTAGTGTAAATGCTGCTAACTGCATATCTATGGACAGGATAGATTGCGGAAATAATAAAAAATTAACAGATTTAAATATTAACGGCTGCTCAAATTTAAGAATACTTTATTGTAATAATAATAAACTTTCTAAACTTGATATAAGCTCATGCTCAAATCTTAAGACTCTTTACTGCTTTGATAATGAAATCGCATATCTTGATTTAGACAAAAATTTTTCACTTGAAGACAACTACGATAACGGCTATTATTTTAGAATAGACCAGAAAATCCATAACTTGAAGGCAAAACGAGTCGGTAAATTCTGGCAGATTGATTTTAAAGATTATATGCCGCTTGAGAAGGTCAAATACATCAACACGACTGATATAAGATTTTACGATGGAGCAAATAATTCTTACTGGAGTAACGCCGCGTATTTTTCTTTTGATCCGTCTACAGGGATTATGCTGTTAAAATCTGACTTCCCCCCGGCAATGGTAGAATATCATTATCACACTCGTTCTAATCCCTCAAATAAAGATATGAATGTTAGACTAGTACATAATCAAATTTATCCGTATGTTTTCATACATTCTAATTTTTATTCTCAAACTTTCAACGGGCATATATATATTCATGACATTAGCAATAACGGCTATCTTCACTACACAAATACATTGATAAACGGAATAAAACAAGATTTAATTAACGAGCAATATATTAATGATAACATACGCACTTTTTCCGGTATAAATTCATATTATTATGACATGAGCGGACTCACTGCTGACGGAAATTCACGCATAATCTTAACTGTTCAGCCAGAAGAACCCGGCATTGTAACATTCTCGATTCCTTCAAATCTTGGCCTAACTCTCGAAAATTTGAGCCGCGATAAATACGGCACTGCTTCAATATCAATTCCGACTGTGAAATTAACTGATAATTCCTATCAGGCTTCGGCGGTCTTGATAGCTCCTGAGTCATATCCGGCCAGCTATAAAAATTTTCCGTCTGATAAATTCAATCTCACTGTAACATTTATGAATAATAACGGCGATATAATTTCGACTGACAGAGATTTAATACTTCATGCTGCACCGGTCATGTTAATTCACGGACTACGTGGAAATATTGAAGGGACTTTTAACGTGAAAGGCGATTCAGGAATATTTTACGAGCTTACTAAGGCGGGCTATATTTCTAATGATGTCGATATAGGCGGCTGGGACTATGACGGAACACAAGGCCCGAATGATATTCTAGCAGATGATTATAACGGGCTATATTATGCAATCGGTAATAAACTTCTCAATTATAGAAATCGCGGGCTTGAATGCACAAGAGTTGATATAGTTGCTCACAGTATGGGCGGACTAATGGCGCGAAAATTTTTGCAGGAACCTGATAACGACTCAGACGACGGCAATAACCGCTCAATCTTAGCATATAAACAAGGCATGGTCAGAAGAGTTATAACTGTCGCGACTCCTCACAGGGGGAGTCCCTGGGCTCCAATATTGAGATTAAAAGATAATTGGCTTCACTCTGGCTTGGATTTGGTTTTACATTTTATAAATGCATTATTAAATATCGCCGGCCAAACTTATTTAACAAATGATGCTGAGAGCGCGTATAGAGACCTTGAACCGGGTGCGCAAAATTATGGGTATCCTGAAAATGTGCCTATGCATTCAATATGTTCTGACGTAAGCAACGGGGATATTATTTCAGCACTGGGACATGAAATTAATGCATCTGACCTCGCAGGACTCAAGCAAATGTTTAATTATTCCGGACATGATTTAATTGTCCCAGTAAGAAGCGCAGTGGGTGATTTCAAATCGCAATATACTAAAATTTTCAAGAGTAATGATGTCTGGGCTTACTCTCACATGGGAATTTGCGCACAAAAAGAAGTCGGCGAGAAAGTTGTAGAATTATTGCGCGGACCGGTTACTAATTTTCAAATCGGCGATTACGGCTCTAACGATGACAATTTAGAATTACCGGCTATCACAAAAGAAGACCTGCCAAACGCTACAAAAGGTGTTGAATATTATCACGCTCTGAATATAACTAATGTAAATTATATTTCTTTCTCGAGTCTCCCTAAAGGCTTAAAATTTGACGGTTCAGAAGGCTTATATGCAATTACAGGCAAACCCGAAAAAATAGGCACTACAAAATTTACTATTACTGCTCATAATGACAACGGCCGAGTCTCTGAAGAATTCACTATTACAGTTTATGAAGGCGTATCAATCTCTACAACGAGTCTAAAAAATGGTGCTGTTGACAAGAAATACAGCGCGAAAATTAAATCAAAAGGTTCAAAGCCTATCACTTTCACCGCGCAAAATCTCCCCGACGGCTTGAGCATAAATTCAAACACTGGCGAAATTTCCGGGACTCCTTCTGTTTACGGCTCATTCCCATTAATTATTACGGCCAAGAATCCCAGTTCTGAAGCAAACATAAATATAAATCTCGTAATAAAACCTGTTGCCCCTAAAATTTCCGGTAAACTCAACGCAGGGAGTCTTAATGAGCCCTATTCGTCAACTTTCACTCTTTCAAAGGGGAGTCAGCCGGTTACATGGACTCTTGAAGGAAATTTACCCGATGGACTCTCTTTTGACGCGGAAAATGCAACGATTCACGGGACTCCGACTCAAGCATGTAAGAATTCAATTAAGATAATTGCTGCTAATGACAGCGGGACTGATAAGAAATCTCTAACTCTCACAATCAAGGGAATCAAGCCTAAATTTTCCGGAAAATTTAACACGTTTACTCTCGGCAAATATGACTCGTCAAGTTTGACTCTCTCACAGGGAAGCAAGCCCGTTACATTGAGTTATTCAGGAAATCTCCCGGCCGGTTTAGAATTTGATTCTGAAAGTTTGATTCTATCAGGGACTCCGACAGAAATATGGAATAAAAGCATAAATATAACGGCCTCAAATGGAGCAGGAAAATTAACAAAATCCTTCAGGATACAAGTTAAAGGCACTGCCCCTAAAATTTCAGTAAAGAGTCTCCCATCCGGTACAGTCGGAGAAGATTATAATTTCACTCTTAGTGCATCAGGAAGTCAGCCCATAACTTTTACTGCTGAAAATTTGCCGAGCGGTTTATACGTTGACGGCGATAAAATAACAGGTACACCGACTCAAACATGTAAAAAACAATCTGTAACAATAATTGCCGCGAATCCCGTCAAGACAGTTAGAAAGAAGCTCAAAATCTCAATCTCTGCAAATTCTGCAAAAATTGACACTCAAGCAAATGACTCGGAACTTGAAGATGTTGCAGTAAATCAAGCTCCGTGGAATGACACGCCCGATTCTGAGCCAGCAAAAATAATTTTCGGCCAAGAACGCAATTTATCATCACTCAACACAAACAATATAAATATTTCCGGTGATTATGAGATTGCGGCAGTACTTCCTGAAATTCACGTAACTGAAAGCGGCCTATATGAAATCGATATCGAACTAAATAATAATATCAAGACGGGGGCAAAATTAATCTGGCTTGCTTGTCCCAAAAATATAATGCCTTCAGAAGATGATTTTATAGCAGAATTCTATGACGAGACAGGCGCAGAAATTAATCAAGTCCCGGCGAATCATAAAATCACGGTCTCTGCTTGGCTCAATAAGGGCGTTATTTATGAACCTGTTATCGCGGTGAATAATTAATTAGTATTTCTACTGTTAATAAATCCGAAAAATTACGTGTATAATTTGCATAATTTCATAGAGAAAACTGTGAAAGGAGTGGGAACAAAACCCTCTCCTTTCTTTTATGTATATATTATATGTGAGAGTTATATTAACATGATGACAATAGAAAATTTTTTAGGACAAATTGATTTAATAGTTACTAAACTTGGCTATGAATGCGTACATGCCAGCATAAAAACTGAATTCGGCCGCCTCAAAGTTCAAGTATTAATTGACACGCTCGGAGGAATTAACGCCGGGGACTGCGAACTCGTTTCAGGACACGTTAATAAATTTCTCGACGAAAATCAAGATCTGCCATTTCTCAACAACGGCCGCTATTATCTCGAAGTAAGTTCACCCGGGATTGAGAGGCCATTATATAAAATCGCTGATTATGTCAGATTTCAGGGCCGTGAAGCAAGAGTCAGACTCAATGAATTACTTGACGGACGCAAAACTTTCACGGGCGAAATTTTAAGAAGCGCAGATGATTCACAAGTTATTATGCTTTGTGATGGACATGATATACACATACCGTTTGAAATTATCAAAGGAGGAAATTTAATTTTTAGATTCGATGATGAGAAAGATAATCACAAGCCCACTAAAACAAGAAACAGGAGGACGAAAAAATGAAGCGCGCTATTATTGATGCTCCCGAGGCTGCTCCAAGACTCGATATAAATAGATTTATTGAGACTCTCGCGGAAGAACGGGGACTTGATGTCGATGTAATAATTACTACTCTTGAGGCTGCTTTGTCTTCAGCTTACAAGAAATATCAAGCCGGCAATCAAAATATAGAAATAAAAATAGATCGCGATTCAGGCGGCATAATTATTAATGAAATTCGCAATGTAGTTGAAAACGTAGAGAATCCCGACACAGAAATAACTCTGAAGGACGCTCTTATGTATGATATTAACTCGGAAATCGGCGGCACTGTAAAAATTAGACGCAACCCCGCAGACTTTGGACGAATTGCAGCACAGACAGCAAGACAAGTTATCACCCAGCGTCTAAGAGATGAAGAACGCAAAATTGTATTTAACGAGTTCGCTGATAAGGTCGGGGAATTAGTAACAGGCACTATTTACAGGAATGAAGGCGATCAGACTATTATACAGCTTAGCGACAGGACCGACGGAGTTTTAACGCGTAAGGAAAAAATACCTAATGAACGTTATAATATCGGCTCAATGATGAAATTTTACGTGCTTGACGTTAAGCAGACAGCAAGAAGCCCTAAAATCATGCTTTCACGAACTCACCCGGGATTATTGCGCAAATTAATGGAAGTGGAAATCCCCGAAATTCAGCAGGGTATTATCGAAATTAAAAGCATTGTACGTGATGCAGGTGCACGCGCTAAAGTCTCACTTGTTACGTTAGATCCAAACGTTGACCCCGTCGGCGCATGTGTAGGCAATGGAGGCGCAAGAATTAAGGCAATCAGCAGCGCACTTAAAGGCGAAAAAATTGATGTAATTGTCTACACTGAAGACCCGTTAAATTATATCCGGGCTGCTTTATCTCCGGCTCAAATCGCAAAAGTTGAACCCGTCTTAGACACTGAACGCTCGGCCATAGCTTATGTCTATCAGGATCAATTATCGCTCGCAATAGGAAAACTCGGGCAAAACGTGAGACTCGCCGCGAAATTAACAGGCTGGAAAATTGACATTAAAACTATAGAGCCTGACAGAATGCCGACTCTAAAAGATATTTTCCATGACGTTTTCAATGAGTAGTAAGCACATTCCCGCGAGATCTTGTGTTATTTGCCGGGCTAAAGGGACAAAGCGCGATTTAATTCGTATAGTCAAGAGTCCTGATAATTTAGCAGTAATTGACATTTCGGGCAAACTTCCGGGCAGAGGCTGCTATATCTGTCCGGACTCTGAATGCATTGACCGCGCTATAAAATCAGGAAATTTAGCACGTTCGCTCGGAGTTAATGAAATCGTCCCGGCTTTCTGGCAGGAATTAAGAGAACACGCTAAAAATTTTGTGCCTAATAGTAAATTAAAACTTTGCTCGATTCTGGGACTCGCTAGGAAGTCAGGCGCGTTATTGATAGGCTCTGACAATATAGAAAATTTCAATCATAAAATTTTATTGATAGTTGCTCGTGACTGCTCAGACGGAATCAAAAAATTTGCTGAAGATAAGCAGGCATTATATCCCGATTTGAGCATTAAAGAATTATCGCAGACTGTAGGCTCTAAAGGCGGAGTGCAAATTATAGGGCTGCCATTGAGTTCAGGTTTTGCGAAAAAAATTTTTTCACTAAATATCGAGAGGAGTACGCCATTTGAATAATAAAATAAGAATCTACGACTTGGCCAGAAAATTAAATAAATCTAATAAGGAATTATTAACCGTTTTGCAGCAGCTTGATGTACCTGTTAAATCTCATTCAAGCTCAATAGATGAAGACATAGCCCAGACTGTAGAGAATATCATAAACGAGGCCAGCGCAGAAAAGGCCGAACGAGCCGGGAAGACTCCTAAATCTCAAGACAGAAACCGCGACAGGGACAAGAGACCGCAGAATAACTCCGAAAATTTTAGAAACCGTCCCGATAAACAAGATAGGCAAGAGAGACCAGAAAGACAAGAACGCCCGGATAAATTCTCACAGCAAAATTTTAAACACGAACGACGCGAAAAATTTAATCCCGAACGCAAAAAATTTGACAAGAGACCAGAGCCGCCAAAGACTCAGACTCAGAATCAAAATCAGACTCAAAATCAGACTCAAGAAAAGAAACCCGCGCCCGTTGTAATTAAGCCTGAACCCGTAAAGACTCCCGTTAAACTCGTCGAACGTCCCCCGATTATTACTGTTATGGGACATGTAGATCACGGCAAGACTACTTTATTAGACAAGATACGCAATGCCAGTGTCGCAGCTCACGAGGCCGGAGGAATCACCCAGCACATAGGCGCATATGTCGTAATGCAGGATAATAAGCCTATAGTATTTCTTGACACTCCCGGGCATGAGGCTTTTACTGAAATGAGAGCGAGGGGCGCAAATGTTACAGATATTGTAATTCTCGTAATCGGTGCTGATGATGGAGTCATGCCTCAAACTCGTGAAGCAATTTCACATATTAAGGCCGCAGGAGTCCCCCTAGTCGTCGCTATAAATAAAATCGATAAGCAGGGCGCAAAACCTGACAGAGTAAGGCAGCAATTATCAGAAATGGGAATTTACACAGAAGGCTGGGGCGGTGATGTCGGAGCCGTCGAAATTTCAGCAAAACAGGGAATCGGAGTCTCTGACTTGCTAGAAAGAGTCTTACTTGAAGCCGAAATGCAGGAGTTAAAGGCAAATCCTAAGGCAGATCCTGAAGGTGTAGTAATTGAAGCTAGACTCGATAAGGGTAAAGGCCCAGTCGCTACAGTTATTGTGAAGGACGGTACACTCAAAGCCGGCGACATAGTTTTATTTAAATCAACATGGGGCAAAACCCGCGCATTATTTGACTGGTCAGGCAAGGGAATCAAGGAAGCCGGGCCAAGCACACCCGTTGAAATTCTCGGACTCGGTGATGTTCCAAATCCGGGCGAATCTTTTAGAGTCGTCAAATCTGAACGTGAAGCAAGAGACGCTATTGACGCAGCAAAAATTTTAGAACGTGACTCAGCCGGTGAAAACAAGAAAGCATCTCTTGAAGATTTATACTCGAATTTGCAGGAAGGACAATTACCGCATATAAATCTAGTTGTTAAGTGCGATGTACAGGGCTCACTTGAGGCACTTTGCGCAGTTCTTGAGAAATTAGCTACAAATGAAGTCGGAGTCTCTATAGTTCACAGGGGAGTCGGACGTATCGCAGAAAGTGATGTAATGCTTGCTTCTGCTTCTAATGCTATAATCGTGGGCTTTAACGTGAGGCCGGACTCAAATGCTAAGAGAATCGCCGAATTAAACGGTGTCGAGATAAGAATCTATAATGTAATTTATGACGTAATCGACGAAATAAAAGCAGCTATGGGCGGACTATTAAAGCCGGTTCTACGTGAGGAGTCTCTCGGTGAAGTCGAAATCAGGCAAATTTACAGAGTTCCTAAAGTCGGCAAAGTTGCAGGCTCTCATGTAACACGGGGAGTCATAAAACGTACTGCAAAAGTTAGAATTATTCGCGACGGCATTGTAATATGGGACGGGCGTATAGCTTCACTCAAGCATGAGAAGGACGAGGCGCGCGAAATTAAAGCCGGAATGGACTGCGGAGTCAGCTTTGAGGGATTCCAAGATTTTGAAGAGGGCGATATTCTCGAAGTCTATGACGTAATAGAGGAGAAGAGATCCCTATAAAATGAGCAGTAATTTACGAATGGCAAGGATTAATAAGCAGTTACAGCGCGAAATTGCTTTAATAATCGAGACCAGAATCAAGAAATCAAGCGTTAAAGGCACAATTATAACCGGTGTAGAATGTGCTAAGGATTTAGAGCGCGCAAAAGTTTTCTTTACGGCCCTAGAATATCGCAAATGTCCGGGGATTCTGCGTGATCTTAACGAGATCAAAGGCGCAATAAGAAGTCTTCTCGGTGAAAGCATAAAATTACGCCGAGTCCCTGAACTTGAATTCTTTATAGATGGCAGCAGCGAATACGGCGCAAAAATTGACAGCATTCTTGATAGATTAGGACTGATTGATCATGACGCAAGAAATAATAACATGGACGAAAATGACGAATTTATTTAATCACGATTTATTGAGCGCGTCAGAAATCCTGAAAAATTTTCAGAACTGGATTATATTCGCTCATAAGAAAATTGACGGGGACGCTGCCGGATCTGTCAGTGCTTTATTCACAATCGGGCAAAATCTCGGCAAAAATGTAAAGTGGCTCGGTTCTGATAAAGATTTGCCGCTGAGTTATAAATTTCTCGTGAACTCTGATAAATATATCTCGTGTGAGAGCTTAAATTTTAATGAGCCTGAAACGCTTTATATTTTCCTTGACTGTACAAATGAAAGCCGCCCCAGTATTGAAGGATTTTCACGCGGAGAAAATATTAACTCGTTAAATATAGATCATCACGAGGATAATAATTTTTTTGCGCAAGTTAATTGTGTTGATGGTAAAGCGTCTTCAACCTGCGAAATGCTTTATAGAGTATTCAAGGCCGGAGACTGGCAGATTACGCGCGAAATTGCCGAGAGTCTTTACACGGGGTTATTCACTGATACGGGGGGATTTATTTTCTCAAACACTCACAGTGAGTCGCATTTAATGGCCTCTGATTTGTTATCGCTGGGAGTCGACCCTTCACGCATTAGTGATTTAATCCTGAAAAATAAGACTCCTGAAAATTTCAAGTTATGGGCGCGAGCTTTTGAACGAGTCAAGATACTTGATAAGATTTTCGCGGTTTCTTACTTGTTAGCAAGCGATTTCAGGGAGACCGGAGCAGATTTAAGCGACACAACAGGACTTCCGGCGACTTTGATGACTTTGCGCGATGTAAAATTTGCCGTTATGATTCATGAAGATATAAATAAAATAGTCCATGCCAGCTTTAGATCCTGTGAGGGCAGCCCGTTTAATGCGGGAGAAGTTGCGCGGTTATTTGGCGGGGGCGGTCATGAACGTGCGGCGGGGGCGACTCTTGACGGCTCATTGAGTGAAGTAATTGACAAGATAGAAAATTTTTTGACCTGTAAATATCATGAATGCTCTTGTATTAATAAATAAACCTGTAAATATTCGGAGTTCCCAGTGTGTAGCAATGGTAAAAAAACAGCTTTACGGCGAAAGAGTCGGACATTCGGGAACTCTTGACTCTACTGCTTCAGGACTGTTAATTTTATTGACCGGCAAGGCAACTAGACTCAGCGATTATATTATGTCATTGCCTAAAGTTTACCGCGCTGTGATTCAATTCGGGGCTGAGACTGACACATGCGACTATTCAGGGGAATTTATAGAGTCTAAAGTATTCGCAAATCTTGACGATAAAATTTTGCTTGACTCGTTATATAAATTTTCAGGCTGGAGAATGCAGAGCCCCCCGGCAATTTCTGCTGTTAAAATCGATGGGCAGCCGGCTTATAAACTCGCACGATCCGGACAAAATCCCGAAATGAGAGCCCGGCCCGTTTTCTTTAGGGGAATAAATATAATATCGCCCTATAATTATGAGTCCGGGACTATTGAGCTTGAAATTTCTTGCGGACGAGGTACTTATATAAGGAGTCTTGCTCATGATTTAGGGCAGATTACAGGCTGCGGAGCTTATATTAAATCGCTTGTCAGGACTTCAACAGGAAATTTTACGCTCGATAAAGCAAATAATCTTGATGACAAATTTACTTTTACGCCGTTGACTGAACTAGCAAAGAATTATACAAGCATTTATATATCAGAACGTGACTCTAAAAGTTTTCTTAATGGCATGAGCATATTAATACGCAATTATCAAAAAATTTCGCGGGGCTTGTCAGTCATGAGAGATAATATTATTTGTGTTGAGAGTGATTCGTTTATGGGATTCGGGATTTACGCGGGCTATGACTATATAAGGCCTTTAGTTAGTGTAATGAAAGAATGAGGGCTGTAATAAAAAATGTTAATCACTATAGGAGCATTTGACGGCTTTCACAAAGGGCACCGGGAATTATTGAAAATTTGCGCGCAAAACTCAAATAATAATGACTGGGCTATAATCTCGTTTTCTCCATATCCGGCTGAATATCTCGGAAAAGTTAAGCACTCTTTATTTTCACTGAATGAGCGCGAATTAATTAGACTCGTTTTGAACGTTCCCAAAATGTTTATATTGAAATTTGACGAGTCATTAAGAAATTTGACCCCGTTTGAATTCTGGCAATTGATTCGCAAAAAATTTAACGTTGACGGGCTTGTTATGGGAAGTGATTTTCTTTTCGGGCGGGATAATTCGGGCAGCGCGGACTCACTAAAGCAATTAGCAATCTCTGAGGGAATTAATAATATATTTATAGCTGATTTACTGCAAAAGCCTTTATATTCGAGTTCGCTGGCTCGTGAGAAAATTTCACAGGGGAATATTTCGGGCGTAAATAAAATCTTAGGTTATCCGTTTTTCATGATGGGCAGTGTAATTTCAGGAAATCAGCGAGGCCGGACAATGAATTATCCCACTGCTAATTTAAAATTTGCGGCAAATAAAATTATTCCTGAATTCGGCGTGTATTCTGTAGCTGTGCTTGTGAATAAAAAATTTTACCCCGGTGCTTTATCAATCGGCAATAATCCCACGTTTAAAGATATTAGCGGGACTCGTTCGGAAGTATATATACTTGACTTTGATAATGATATTTATAATCAGGAAATAATTATATTTTTATTAGGGCGTGTTCGTGATATAAAAGTTTTCGAGAATAAAGACTCGTTAATTGCGCAGATAAATAAAGACGTTCAGGAATGCCGGAGAATTTATAACGAGTCATTGAGAGATTATCACACTAAAAATTTTCTCGATAAAGCAAGGGAATTTTACGCGAATAAAAATTTAATGCCTGATGTTATAGATTTATTTACGCACTAAAAATTTTCTTGATTCGCAAGAGAGATTTACGAGCATAAAAATTTAATGCCTGATATTATTAATTTATAGCAATAAAATATATCGCTGGCAATTACGGGCGAGGAAAATGTGAGCAAAAATGTGAGAAAAACGGGTTTGCTCGCATACAGGGAGTAAAAAATTTTTGTGTAATATTATGGAGCTGACAAATAAAATATTATGATTTTAATAGATTCACATTGTCATATAAATTCGCAGGAGTTAAGACTCGATACTAGGGCTGTGATTTCTCGTGCTAGAGAGGCCGGAGTTAAAAAATTTATGAATGTCGGCTGTGATTATGAAGACAGCTGCGAGGCCGTTGCAATGGCTCATGATTTTGCGCAGTTCGGTCTATACGCGTCAATAGGCATTCACCCTCACGAGTCAGGTCGTTATGAGAGAGTCCCCGAAGAGTTTTACTCGCTCATAAAGTCAGAAAGAGTCTTAGCAGTCGGAGAAATCGGCCTAGATTATCACTATAATCACTCAAGCAAAGAAGAGCAGCATAAAATGTTTATATCGCAATTAGAATTTGCAGCCAGTGAAAAAATGCCGGTTATACTGCATATTCGTGAGGCCATGAACGACGCTATGAAAATTTTACGAGATTATAGAGATCTCAAATTATTATTTCACTGTTACAGCGGCGGATTTGAATTTCTTGACGAGGTTTTGAGCATGGACTCGCTTTTAGCATTCGGGGGGGCTTTGACTTGGACGGGCAAAAATAGCGATAATTTGAGAGAAGTATTTAAACGAGTTCCCATTCAAAATATTTTGCTTGAGACTGACTGCCCATATATGGCACCTGTTCCATTTCGTGGCAAAATTAACGAGCCTAGTTATATAAAATATGTATATGATAAAGCAGCCGAAATAAAAAACTTAAATATTTCAGATTTAGCTAATAAAATAGAGATTAACGCAAAAAATTTCTTTAACTGGGAGTGATTTATAACTTTGTTTGAATTCAAGATTATAGCCGAGTGCAGCAAGACAGGAGCAAGAGCCGGAGAATTAATTACACCTCATGGAATAATAAAGACTCCTGTTTTTATGCCGGTGGGAACTCTCGCTACTGTAAAATCAATGTCAAGCCGCGAACTCGAAGAAATAAACTCGCAAATAATTCTCGGTAATACTTATCATTTATATTTACGTCCGGGCAGTGAAATAATCTCACAAGCTGGCGGGCTTCATAAATTTATGAACTGGAATCGGCCAATATTAACAGATAGCGGCGGCTTTCAAGTCTTCTCACTCGCAAAATTACATAAAATCACGGACGAAAATGTTTTATGCAGGTCTCATATTGACGGCTCGCAGTTAATAATGTCTCCTGAGTGGTCAATAAATTTTCAGGGCGTATTAGGTTCAGATATAGCGATGTGCTTTGATCAGTGCTGTGAATTTCCGGCGAGTCATGACAAGGCAGAAGAGGCAGTCAGGCGGACAACTTTATGGGCTGGGCGTTCACAAGAATATTTTTCGAGAAATAACGATAAATCAAAGCAGGCTTTATTTGGCATAATACAAGGCAGCATTTACGATGATTTACGGGAAAGGAGCGCAAAAGAAATAACGAGCCTAAATTTTCCGGGCTATGCTATAGGCGGTCTGTCAGTCGGTGAATCTCACGCAGAAATGTATCACTCACTAGATTTATTAAATAATTTAATGCCTCGTGAAAAGCCGCGTTACTTAATGGGAGTCGGTTATCCTGCAAATATTGTAGAGGGAATTGCGCGCGGTGTTGATATGTTTGACTGTGTCATGCCCACAAGAAACGGACGCAACGGGACTTTATTTATTTCGTCAGGACGCATTAACATGAGAGGCAAGACTCACGCTGATGAGTTTATTCCCTTAGATAGCGAGTGCGATTGTTATACTTGCAAAAATTTCAGTCGGGCATATCTGCGGCATTTGTCAATTTGCGGGGAGATTCTGGGCGCGCGTCTTAATTCATGGCATAATCTGCGCTTTACTATTAGAATCGCAGAACAGGCACGGGAAGCAATTATTGCGGGGAATTTTCCGGAATTTGCCGAGAGATTTTTATCAAATTTTCATGATGACCCAAATATTGACGCTCAATAAATGGAATCCCGAACGAGATTATATATCGCAGGCAGCAAAAATAATTAACTCCGGGGGACTCGTTGCATTTCCTACTGAGACAGTTTACGGACTCGGAGGCGACGCTTTGAATCCCGAATCAGTCAAAAAAATTTATGCGGCTAAGGGCAGACCTTCAGACAACCCGTTAATTTTGCATGTAAGTAATATAGAACAGGCCGAGTCGCTTGTTTATATGAATGATACAGCAAGAAAGCTCGCAAAAATTTTCTGGCCCGCACCGTTGACTCTTGTATTGCCCGCAAAAAATATTATTCCCTCAATTACTCGCGGGGGGTTAAATACTGCTGCTGTGAGAATGCCCGATAATAATATAGCTTTGGCACTGATTGAGCGCGCAAAAACTCCCATTGCTGCACCGAGTGCGAATCTAAGCGGCCGGCCAAGTCCAACGGATTCAGAAAGTGTATATAACGACATGAATAATAGAATAGATTTAATTTTAGACGGAGGCAGAACAGGAATCGGACTCGAGTCCACTGTTATAGATATTTCTGATCCCGGAAAAATTTTATTGCTGCGTCCCGGCGGTTTATCGCGTGAATTAATTGAGTCAGAATTAAATACTAGTCTGGGAGTGCCTGACTTGAATAGCGCGAAAAGATCCCCCGGCACAAGATACAGACATTATGCGCCGTCATTGCCTGTAAAAATTTTGCGTAATGAGTCAGATTTAGATTTGATTGATATAAAATCTGCGGGCTTTATGGGAATTCATAATAATAATTATAATTATGCCGCAAAAATAATATTTGACTCGCCTGAAAACTTTGCACACGGTTTATTTTCAGGATTCCGAGAGCTTGAGTCGCAAAATATTTCTTGTATTATAGTCGAATGGCCGCGCGATAATTCGGGAATAAATGAGGCACTACGAGATCGCATAAAACGGGCAGCAGGTGAATAATATTAATTAATTTGTATAATATAATTTATTAGTATTTAGCAATTAGCAATCTGGAAGGAGTAAAGGCAATAAAAAAATGAGCTGGATAATTTTAGCGTTGACATTAGGAGCAGCTATAACGTCAATAATTCACGGAGTATTTATGCTATTCGGATCGCTCACAGTAACAGGCGGCCCTCTCGTTGGTATACCTTCGACTCTTCTTGCAAGTTTACCCATAATTGCGGCTGTCTTTGCACTAATCGGCGGCATCATAGCATTCAATCAAAGCAAATGGGGAGCGTTATTCTTGCTTTTAGCTGCTGGAATCTGCACGGCTGCACGAGATACTTGGCTTTATGCCGGACTCTATGTATTTGCGGGGCTGTTCTGCTTCTTTCTCAAGAAAAAACAGGACGATTACAGAGATTATTACGATGACGACGACGAATATAACGACGAAGAGCAAGAAAATTACAGGCGCGGTTATCGTGAGGGCGATGATTTCTATTATAATGACGATAATAATTATAGACCCCTCCACCCTCGCAGCAATAATATAAATCTTGATACACTTGATGACTCTTCAGAACTCGCAGATATTCAGCCGGTTATTAACGAGCCGCCGAAAATACAGCAGGGCAGGAAATCAAAAACTTGTCCATCATGCGGGATGACTGTAGCGCGTGAAGCGAGATTTTGCCCATCATGCGGAACTAAATTATTTGTTGTGCCTGATTTAAATCTTCAATCTAATAATAATTCAAATTCAAATCCAAATGAAGAAACCGGACTCACTGATATAATTAACACGCCGGAACAAACTCAGCAGGAAAATGATTTTATCAGCGAGCCGGAACAAGAACACGAAAGCGTAATAAATCCTGTAAATTCAAATATGAACGATGGTGATGAAATGAGCAGTGCAGGAGCTTTACCAAATTACAGAGTACTAGTTAACCCGGGCAGAAATAACAGAAATTATCAGTCAAGAAATGACCCCGAAGAAGCCGCATCAACTTATCAGGAATTCAGCAGCTCCAAATATACAAAACGCGGCAAAGTTCGCAAGCGTTCACCTTTTAAGCGAATACTCGGCATTTTATTATTAGTCGGTGCAGTCGGAGGAGCTTTATATTTCCTGTTGAGTCTTAGAAAATTACCGCCGGGCGATTTACCCCCGATTGTAAGAACTGAAGTTATACCGCAAGTGCAAAGAAGACAGCATACACCCTCGAATTCTGAAGATGTAAGCATTGCCGAACCTGTAGAAAATTTAGTAGTTCAGGAAAATATTTTGCCGAATTTCACACCTGACAGAACCCCGAAATCAGGCGTTATCACTGGCAACGGCGTAAATGTCCGCGCAGATCATTCTACAGGATCAGCAAGAGTAACAAGACTCAGCAGCGGCTCAAGAGTTGAAGTTTTTGACTCATGGACTGGGAGATCCGGAAATCTCAACGGCACATGGTATCATATAAGAACTAACGGGCGTGAAGGCTGGGTATACGGTCAATATATGCAGCCTATAGGAGGCGGACTCCCTGAAGGATATTCGAACGCGTTAATGAAATCATTCGGCAGTAACAAGAATCAATTATTAGACTCGCTTGGCCAGCCTACAAAGAGTTCTAATACTTCAGCGGAATGGCCGGGTCTCACAGCTTCATTCAGGGGCGACGAGATAACCCGAATCAGAATCACCCAGTCTAAGCACGAGCTGCAAAACGGCCTAAAAGTGGGAATGAGTCAGACGGCTTTATTGCAGATTATGGGCTACCCTTCAAGCATGAGCAATCGAGTCATGAATTACAACGAAGGAAGCTCTACAGGTTTGAGCGTTCAGCTTGACAGGAATAACTCAATCACATCTATAACGCTCAACGAGATAAAATAATTAAGCAGCATAATAAAATTCCCCCTGCACACAACACAGGGGGAATAATCTTTTCACAAATTCACGAATTAATATACACTCTCAAGTCTATAAAAATATTCCGCGCATTTCGAGAACATCGGCGACCCGTTGAATAGCTGCCATAGTTGCCGCACGTCTCATCTTTAAATGCTTTGCTTCGGCATAATCCCATACGAGCCTAAAATTGCCCTTCATTATGTTCATGAGCTTGTTATTATATTCTTCTTCAGGCCAGAATTCGCCCTGTAGATTTTGCGCCCACTCGAAATAAGAGCCTATAACGCCACCCGAATTTGCGAGAAAATCAGGAATAATTACAACGCCCTTATCGTCAAGAATCTTATCACCGTCCGGAGTAATCGGCCCGTTTGCACCCTCGACAATATATTTTGCTTTTACGCTGCCTGCTGTGTCGCGATTCAAGACTCCATCACGAGCGCAAGGGAATAAGAATTCAGCATCAGCAAATAATACATTGTCAATCTTTTCGCAGTTCCCGACCTTCTCGAATCCCTCAAGCAATTTTTTAGGGTGTGAGTGAATGGCTTCAAATGCCCGCCTTATATTAATGCCGTTCTCTGAATAATATGAGCCTGTTATATCGCTTATTGCAACAATTTTGACTCCGGCCTCGTTTAAACATTTTGCCGTAAAGCTTCCAACATTGCCGAATCCCTGAACAGCTGCTGTTACGTCATCGGGATTCTTGTCTAAAACTTTCATGAACTCAAGCCCGCATGTTGCAACGCCCCGGCCGGTTGCCTCATTACGTCCCTGACTGCCCCAGTATTTTATGGGCTTCCCAGTTAGGAGACTCGGCTCAAGTTTTCCGCGCATTTTGCTTATTGTGTCCATTATCCAGACCATTTCTTGGCCGCTCGTATTCATGTCAGGTGCGGGAACATCGCTCCAGTTGCCTACAATCGGTTCAATTCTTGCGCCATAAGTCCGTGAGATTCTTTCTTTCTCTTTCTTGGACAAATTAAGGGGATCGCAGCAAACTCCGCCCTTGCCGCCTCCGTAGGGAATTCCCGCAAGTGAACATTTCCACGTCATGAGCATAGCAAGAGCCTCGCATTCGTCCATATCGACTTCAGTATCGAATCTTATTCCGCCTTTGGAAGGGCCTAACGCTGTCGAGTGCTGAACCCTGTAACCGTCAAAGACATTCACGCTGCCGTCGTCCATTTCTACAGGTATTGAGACGTGAATCCTGCGCTCCGAGTGGCTCAAAATTGAGACAAGTTTTTCATCGAGTCCCATTTCGTCCGCTGCTCCATAAAATTCCTGAAGTGCCGTATCGAGTAATACATTAGAAGATTTTCGCCGTGCCTGCATTGTGTCATCATCCTTTCATAATGCCTATATAAATAAAACCCTCCGGCTTATTTCTCCGAAGGGTCAGCATTTATTAACGTCATAGCTTTCTGAATGTCCTTATCGAGCCATGTATTAATTGCTGATTCAGCCCGATTTAATATATCCGGTAAATTCTCGCGCTCTTCAGTGCTCAAATGTCCCAGAACGTAATTAATCATGTCGCCCGGAGCTTTTCCGATTCCGATTCTGAGTCTGGGAATATGCAGATCTCCGAGTGCGCCTATTATTGACGCGAGCCCGTTATGACCTCCCGCACTGCCCTGCGCCCTGAGTCTCAATTTGCCATATGGAAGAGCCATATCATCATAAATTATTAATATATTCTCATGCTCGATCTTATAAAATTTTACAGCTTCACTCACTGAAAGGCCGCTGGCGTTCATATAAGTTAACGGCTTGAGAAATAATATATCACGCCACCGCCATGACTCAGCATTGAATTTGTGTGAAGGTTTGCCCAGTTCGTGATTTATGACAAAAAAGTCAATGCACTGCCAGCCCATATTATGACGGGTGAAGGCGTATTCAGTTCCGGGATTTCCAAGACCAGCTATGAGACGCATAATAAATTATTTTTTCTCCTTATCGTCTGATTCGTCGCTCTCTTTGGCTGCTTTACCCTTTGCAACGACTTCAACATCAGCTGCTGCCGGTGCTTCTTCTTCAGGTGCTGCGTCCTCGACTCCGCGTGAAGTTACAACGATTGCGACAACTTCTTCAGGATCTGCCAAAGCTGCAACATTTTCGGGGAGCTTCAAATCTTTAACGTGAATAGCGTCGCCGATATTAAGCCCTGACACATCGACCGTGATAACATCGGGAATGCTCATCGGTAAAGTCTCGACTTCAAGCTCTCTAGCTGCTTCCAAGACTCCGCCGTCCTTAATGCCCTGTGATTCCTCGCGTCCTGTAACTTCAACGGGAATATTAACGGTAATTTTGCGGCCTCTGACTAAGTGCAAGAAGTCAATATGTAAGGGCATATCAGTTAAAGGGTGTCTCTGAGCTTCACGAATAATGCAAAGTTCCTCGCGTCCGTCCGGTAATTTCACGTTTAGACGAGTTGACTCCCATCTGCCTGCTAAGATTCTTTCAATCTCGCGCATGTTGACTTTACCCTTGATATTTTCTTTGATTTCCGGGCCGTAAATAATGCAAGGTACTTGTCCTGCACGTCTGATTCGTCCGTTCTCGCCTTTACCGGTTTTCTCACGGGACTCCATCACTAAAGTTACTATGTCTGCCATGATAAAAATTTTCTCCTTTATGAATAAAATATTTTTCACGCACTATTATAACAAATTAAATCACTCTTTTTGCGGGTTAATATTTTCCTTGACAAAATTAATCTCATCTTCGAGCGATTTTATTTCACGGTCAATTATCGCAAGTTTGATATTTGCAAGCATTTCGCCGATTTCTTTACCCTTGAGTCCGAATTTCTGCAGATCCGCGCCAGTTAACCGGCCTTTATAAGTCATCCATAATTCCATATGTTCAATTATAATGCGTCTTGCTTCAGGAGATTTTAACAGAGTCAGCCAGTAAACTAACGGGACGGGATCATAACTCTTAAAGAATAAATAAGCGTCTGAATTCTTGACACTTTTTTTATTCGCGCAAAATTTCTCGACGTTTGGCCACTGCATAAAACATTTTGTAAGCTGGTCGCGCTCGTTAGGGTTTAGATTCATTCTGTCCATTGCTGAAAATCTTACTTCAGGTTTTGAATCAGTCAATATTACGGCCATCCCGATAAGCCATTTCATGCCCTTGAAATCTATTCCGTGATTCTGGACTTGGTGCAAAAAGTGATCCATTATTGCAAGCCGCCTCGATAATCCTATACCGACATATACGCCCGGAAATAACGACTCCCAGACTCCTAGATCGCGCATTCTGACAGCAATTTTGCGAAAACATGACTCCTTTGAGATTAATTCAAGCTCTGCACGCACTCTAGTTGTTGAGAGACATTCAAGCAAGCCGCCTTTAACTGTACTCTTAAGCAATCTTAACGTGTTATCTTCAAATGACATATTTAAACGCTGTTCGAGCCTTATTCCCCGCAAAACTCGTGAAGGATCTTCTACAAAGCTCAAATTATGAAGTATTCTCAATAATTTATCCTTCAAATCTGCACGCCCGCCGTAATTGTCAGTCAGAGTCCCCCAGTCGTCTTCACTTAGAGAAATAGACATAGCATTAACTGTGAAATCACGCCGTCCGAGATCCTGTTTTAGTGAGTCGCTCTCAACAATCGGAGTCGCCGCCGCATATTCGTAAAATTCCCGTCTTGCTGTTGCCACGTCAACCTTCTCCCCGTCCGGAAATGTTATAGTCCCTGTTTTATACCGCCCGTGTAAAGTAGTCTTACAGCCCGGTTCATTCCATGAAGTTACAAGTTTTTCCGCGTCGCCTTCTACAGAAATATCAATATCGACATTGTGAACTCCCATTAAAATATCCCGGACTGTACCGCCGACTAAATAAGCCTTCATGCCTAATTCTTGAGCCTTAGTGCCGACTCTCCGCAAAAGTGATAAAGTTTTCAAGCTAAAAGCCTCTTCCATCAAGTGAGCAACATTTTCAACCCATAAAAAGCCGCTTGAGTCCCTCGATGTGTCATCTTCATTTGAGAGCGCGCCAGAATGATATAATGCCTTCAGTAAATCAGCCCGTGAAAGAGTGCCGACTAACTTCCCATTTAAGGCAAGCACCGGCATTTTCTCAAATCCATATGTAGCCATCATTCTATGAGCTTCTTCTATTGAGGCTTCAGAGTTCAGGCTTATAATTCCCTGAGTCATGAAATCTGAAATTTTTGCGCGGTCGAGTCCGTGTAAATGTGCCTTGTCTAAATCTTTGCGGGTCATCATTCCGACGACTTCACCATTTGAGTCGGCAACTGGTAAAGACTTCATGCCAAATCTTAACATAGTTCGATAACCTTCGTCGACTCTTGCGTCAGGATTCACGGCTATAACGGGCGATGTCATAATGTCAGCAACTTTTAATTTATTGGGAATTGCTGTAGAAAGTTTTAACTCTATTTCCTGCAAAATTTCTTGAGGCGATTTTGTTGTGTCAGAAAGAGTCGCGCTCCCTGCCTGATAATGTCCGCTGCCTCCATATTGTGAGAGAAATTCTTTAACATTCAAGAATCCCTGCATACTCCGAGCGATTATGTTAATTTTTCTCCCGCCGTTATTTATTACAGCAATTGTAACATGAGACTCGCAAGATTCTTTTAGCTTATTCACGAACACTGACAAGCCCGAAACGTATTCTTGAGTCTCTGCCCATGTTAATAAAACTTTCGCACCGTTTATATAAATTTCGCGCGCGTTTTCTGCCATAGTATCAAGTAATTTCTTGTCCTCTGCTGACATGTCGGACTCAACCTGCGAAAGAATCCCCGACAAATCCGCACCGAGTTCACGCAAATAACTAATTGCCGCAATATCGCGCTCAGTCGTGGACTCATAAGTCAATGCGCCAGTGTCGTCATAAATTCCATAAGCAAATAAAGTAGCTTCTTCGGGTGTAATTTCCTTGCGCTCGTTTAATAAATGCTCAAGTATCATTGTAGTAGCTGCCCCGATCGGCTCGTAAATTAATTCTTCAGCGGGTAAATCGTCCTGTGTTGCCGGGTGATGATCATATACGTGAACTGCGACATCTTGACGGCCTGCCAGTGCTGCAAATGCTCCGATTCGGGAACGTGAGCGCGTATCTGTAACTATCATTAATGTTACTTCATCAAGAGGGATTTTCTTAGGCTTTAAAATTTTAGCTGCCCATTGATGACCCTGACGAGCAAGAAATTCTTTAACTTTTCGACTCATTGAACCGGGCGGACAAATTACTGCGTCAGGATATAATTTTTGTATAGCGAACATGCTAGCAAGCGAGTCTAAATCTGTATTCAAATGACTTGTTATTAAATGCATGAGTCCTCATCTTCCCGTTTTAATAATTAATATAATATAATCTGTTATAGCAATATAATAATATGAGAACGAGAAAATTAACAACGCAAAATTTCTTGTTATAGTGAACGACAAGGCGAATAATTACGGAAAATTTTTATTGTCAGCTTTATAAAGAACTCACAAAATATTATACTCATGAGTGCGAGATTCTTATAATGTGTTATAACATAAAAAATTTATAATGGAGCGATTTATATTATGTACGCTATTATATTTGATTTAAATATTTATGACCTAAAAAAAGAATACGGAGAGCCATATAATAGAGCTTATGACGAAATCAGACAAGAACTTGAAAGTGTAGGCTTTGAATGGACACAGGGCAGCGTTTATATTAATAAAGCTCAAAAAAATAGCTTGACGATCGTATATAAAGCTATAAATAGATTATCCGGTATAGACTGGTTTAAAAAAAGTGTAAGAGACATCAGAGCTTTTAAGGTTGAAGACTGGTCTGACTTCAGAGAAATAGTGAAGGACGGTCTGTAATACTACAAAAATTTTTTGCTCGTGATTTTATGCTATGATATTGCAAAATTTTTATATGAAAGGTTTATTTACGTCATGAGCAAATTTCTACACTCAAAATTTAAATCGCTTGATCCATATGACACCAGCGACGAACTCGAAAGCATGAAGGGTTATATACGCCTTAACACAAACGAGTCGCCGTTTATGCCTTCACCCCTCGCAATAGAATACGCACATAAAGCAGCACAGGGACTAAATTATTATTCTGATCCTGACTGTAATTTACTAGCTGAAAAAATTTCCAGTATGCTTAATATAAAATCTTCACAAATAATCTTCGGCAACGGGTCAGACGAAATATTAAATTTTATCTTCATGGGAATGTGTGAGAACGGCGCGGCATTTCCTGATATAACTTACTCATTTTATAAGATACTCGCGAAATTTCACGGTGTAAATTATAAATTGATCCCGCTTAAGAATTTAAGAATTTGCCCTGATGATTATAAAAATTTGCAGTCACGAACTATTTTTATAGCTAATCCGAACGCACCGACTGGACTCGCGCTTGAACTCGGCGAACTCGAAAAAATTATATTGCTTAATCCTGACAGCTTAATAATTATCGATGAGGCTTATATTGATTTTGCGGACTCAGAAAGCGCAATTAAACTTGTCAATCAATATAATAATATAATAATCACTCGGACATTTTCAAAATCTCGTTCACTGGCAGGGGGGCGGCTGGGTTTCTGCGTAACTAGTGAAGAAATTGCGAAAGATTTACGGGACATTAAGAATACTATTACACCGTATAATATAAACGCAATGACTCAAGCTGCCGGACTGGGTTCACTTGAAGACGATGATTATTACAGGCAAAATATAAAAGCTATATGCACAGTAAGAGACGAGACTAAAATCAAACTCCGAGAAATGGGCTTTACAGTTATGGACTCAGAGACAAATTTTTTATTTACTCGTCATGAAAGATTAACAGGCCAAGAAATTTTTAATTATTTAAAGCAGCACGGCATAATGATAAGATACTTTGCGAGTTTACCCGAATATAACCGCATAACAATCGGAACTAGTGAACAAATGCAGAAATTATTAACTTGTCTTGATAATATCATATAAAATTTTATTACTTCACGGCATAATATATATTTCGCTTGTTTACCGGAATTTAATAGAGGGAACTAGAAATTATTAACTCGTCTCGCATAAAAATTTATTATTTGCCTACACAAAACCGGCTGAACATGGAGTCAAGTAATTCGTCCCCTGCGTCAAGGCCAAGCACCCGCAATAAATCGAGTCTTGCTGAATTCATGAGTCCCGCTGTGATGTCTTCTCCCATTGAATTAATTATTGATTCGCGTGATTCTTTCAGGGAGTCAAGCGCATTTGTAAGAGTCCTTAACTGCCCCGCGCTGGTATTCAATCCTGAAGATAATAACGAGTCTTTACATGCTATATCATAAATTAACGCTTTTAATTCTTGAATGCCCGTTAAATTCTTAGCTGATACAAAAATTTTTTTGCAACTTGAATTAATTTCGCGCGTTACTTGATTTAAATCTGACTTGTTAAATATTATTATGCTGCGATTGTTGAGCGAATCAATAAAAATTTTTTCGTTATCATATAATTCACGCGACGAGTCAATCACATACAGGCAAATATCACTGTCATTAATTGCGTCTTGAGCGAGCTTTATTCCTTCTGACTCGATAATATTATCAGTCTCACGCAATCCCGCCGTGTCAGTTAATATAATGGGAACTCCGTTAATAATAATATTCTCGTTAATAATATCGCGGGTCGTTCCTGGAATATCTGTAACAATTGCGCGGTTTTTGCCGAGAAGTGCATTTAATAAAGACGACTTGCCGACATTCGGAGACCCTGCAATAACGACTCTGACTCCCTGACTTAAGAGCATACCGGCCGAACAGCGGGAAATTAAATTCTCAAGCTCACAAATAACACTCTCAAGCCGTGATAAAATATCGTCCTCGTAGATTTCACCCTCTGGGAAGTCTAAGCTAATTTCAATACTACCCTGAAGATTTAATATTTTGTCGTGAATCTCGTGTGTTAATCGCGATAATTCCCCGTTAAGAGTCCTTGCTGCTGCGTGAAGGGCTTCAATACTGCGGGAATTAATTATATTTAAGACTCCTTCAGCCTGCGATAAATCAATGCGTCCGTTAATAAAAGCTCGTCTAGTAAATTCTCCCGGTTCTGCTGACCTCGCGCCGTTTTTCAGCAATAAATCAAGGCATAATCTAGCAATTAATATACCGCCGTGAGTATGAATTTCTGCTAAATTTTCGCCGGTGTACGTGTTAGGAGCATAAAATCTCGCTGCTAAGACTCGATCTATAATATTCCCGGACTCGTCTAATAAATTCGTTAAATATAATTTGCCAGATATATTAAAATCTTTGCGAGTTAAAATTTTTCCGGAAATAATAAAAGCGTCAGGGCCGGAGACTCGTATAATTGCGATTGCTCCTTCCCCTAACGCTGTAGAAATTGCCGCTATAGTATCATTCACGCGATTTGTTCCTTCAGCCAAGCCTCAGCACCTGCCCGGCTGTTTACTTTTCCTGTACCGACTGCCATATCAAGCCCCTCAAGTAATTCACCGACTTTGCGGCCCGGTTTCATATTAAGAAGGGTCATTACTTCGCGGCCGGTCATATAACGTGAAGAGCCCTGAGTTTGTAACATTACACTATTAAATCTGCGTAAAACCTGCTTTAAATTCCATGAATTATTATCAAGTACATCAACATATTTGTCTGTAAATCCGCCCGCATCAGCAACAGATTTTGAGAACTGTAACGAGACTTCTACGGCCTCGCGCGAGAATTCCAAGACATCTTCACAGAATTTTTTTTCTGATACAGGCTCATAGAAAGTTTTATAGCTGTTAAGAGTCGCAATTACTTCGTCAATAGTCTCTGAAGGAATATTCCAACGTGTCATATAATCAGTAATTCGCCTGTCAGTAAGTTTTGTGCGGTCAGAGCCGTCAAGAGTCCTAGTTCCTATATGCTGAAATAGTCCAGCTAGTGCAAATGCTTCACTCTGCATTAATTTATTCGTGTCAAAACGGGACTCAATAACTTGCAAAACTTTCATTACATGTTCATATAAATTGCTGTCTTTACCATCCGGAATATATTTCAAGTCGTCAAGCTCCTTCAAGAAATATGGCAGTAATCTATAATCATTACACATTTTTATGAACCTGTGAGGCCGCCTGATAATACCCTTCATTATTTCGCGTCCCCAGCGTTCCTGTGGAATATCTTTCATTCTATCTGCGTGAACATCTAAAAATTTTCTCACGTCTGTATCAGTCTTCCAGAAAATATCCATCTCAAATTCAGCTGCAAAACGTAATATTCTCAAGATTCGCAACGGGTCAGACTCGATTAACTCAACATTATCCCCTGTGAGTCTGATAACTTTGTTGCGAATATCAAATCTTCCTCCGAACGGGTCAATCATTCCGCCGTCTGAACGTATAGCAATGGCTTCAATGCTTAAATCACGGTTTGATAAATCTTCTTCTATTGTTGCACCTCTGAGACCGAACGCCCTGAAGGGAACTCCGAGAATTTCACCGCGCAATGCAGGGAATGGCCCTCGTGAATCAACAGTACCATTGCCGAGAGCTTTTAATATTGAGTACATATCATCAGTATCTACAGCAAGTGTAATAACATCAGGCTTCATACCCATTTCAAGCATTCTAACTGTGTCGCCTACAAGCCACGCTTTTGTGCCGGTTTCTTCGACCTTTTCAAGGACATCTAAATAATTTCGCAATGTATTCATCTCCTCGTATAAGATAAAGAATTGGTTAAATTAAATATATAGATTTTAGCAAATTTTAGCTGCAAACTCAGCTATTTTAGCAGGTTCTATTTTTGCTGTATTAATACAAATATCGTAATTAGCTTTATCTCCCCATTTCTGACCTGTGTAGAACTCGTAGTAATCAGCTCTTGATTTATTAATTTGCTCGATTCTCTTGGTGAGTTCGCTCTCTGACATGCCCGCGCCCTTCTCGTAATCGTCTGAAATATTATTTTCCTGACAGCGTAAAATTTTGCTGGCCATATCCGAATATATAAATAATCTCAACGGCTTTAACTCGCGCAAAATATAATCTGCACCGCGTCCCACGATAATGCAGTCAGATTTTGAGGCCATTTCCTTAATTATATTATGCTGTTCCTGCTGGACTGATTGATTATAATCCGGAATCACTGCCCAGAAAGTTCGGCCCGTATGAATAGGGAACGGGATTATAGGCTTGTGTTCGGCGACATTCTGAACGTATTTTTCTGATAGGGAAGTGCGCTTTGCTATTTCTGAAATAATTTCGCGGTCATAGTAAGCCACTTTGAGAATATCAGCAAGTTTTCGGCCGACTTCACGTCCCCCGCTGCCAAATTCCCGTCCTATCGTTATTATTCTGTTCATAAAAATTCACCTCCTGAATTAGCGAATTTTAGCACAAAATTTTTTAATTCAAGAGAGTGAAATTCAGTATATTTGATTGATTGTAATTCTTTATTGATATTGCGTGAAAAATTTTTACCAGACTGCGACTCTTGACTCCGGAGCTAAATACATCCCATCGCCGGGCTTGATATCATAAGTCCCGTAAAATTCCGGGTATTGCTGAATAATTGCATTTACTCGTATATATGGCAGGGCGTGAACGTCAAATTTTAATACATTGTCCATTCTCTCGCGGGTCTCTATTAACTTCCAGATTTTAGCGTACTGCCTGAAAAATTTATCGTAATTAAAATCTTTATGCTGGGCTGCGATTCCTAACATTGCTTTAACTCCGGCCATGTCCGCTATAGTCTCAGTGTGAACGAGTGCGCCGTTATAATTATTTCCGGAGTCATCGACTTTGAACGAGCTTAAATATTTTATGAGATTATTTGCGCGTTCCTGAAAATTTTTGAGATCTTGACTCGTCCACCATGTAATCATGTTGCCGGTCTTGTCAAATTGCGCCCCTCTTGTGTCAAATGCGTGCGACATTTCGTGGCCTATTACCATTCCTATACCTCCGAGTTTCTGCTCGTAGGACATTGAAGGATTATAGAAATCTCCGCCCAGAATCCCAGCTATTATATTAATAGAATTCTCCATAGGCTTGTAATAAGCATTAGCAACGGCAATATCAGAAATCCATAAATCGTGATCTACTTTTGTGTTAATTCGCTCATAAAAATATTTCTTGACGTTAAATTTTTGCAGTGAGTCAAGTGCTTCTATTAATGTCCCATTAGGATTTATAGAAAGCTCCGAATAATCCACCCATTTATCAGGATATGCAGAATTCAGGCGCATTGAGTCAAGTTTTTCGATTGCTTTTGCTTGAGTTTGTTCAGAGAGCCATTTTTCAGACTTGAGCATTTCACGATAAAATTTTACGGTGTCGCGAATAATTTGCTCGATTTCTTGTTTAGTTGCCTCGCTGACATATTTAGCGATATACATTTTTGACAACGGAACAGAGAGATGACCGTGTACAAAATCCGCAGCAATCTCGTTATCGGGCTTATTTCCTGTTATGCCGCTGCGTTCATTAGAAAGTTTCTGAAGCTCCCTATATGCCGGCTCGTCGATTTTACCCATGTAAGAATTTGCAAGATTCCTGATTAGATATGCCTTGATTAAATTAACATTTTCGCTCGTGTATAAATCATTTAAAGCCTTGAGCCATTCGGGCTGCTGTAAATTCATTAAATTAGATTTTGCCGAGTGAGATTCTATAATATCAGCATACGGAAAAATTTTTGACTTCTCGCGCAATTCCTGAATACTCAACGGGTTATAAGTCTTCTCGATTGCCTCAGGTGATTCAAGCTCGTTAACGTTCATCATGGACGGGGCAATTTTTGACTCGAACTCAAAGGCCATTGCTATAATTTCAGAAATTTTTGACTCGTCATAGCCTAAACGCTTAAGCATATATCTTGACACTGAGTCATTAAATTTTTTCGTGCGTTCTCCGTTCTTAGAAAGAGTCTTATATTCAGCAGAGTCGCCCAGTGATAAACCGGTCGGGGATAATTCGAGATTATAAGATTCTGAGTCCTTGTTATCGAGTCCGAGTCCGAAATCTGCTATAACTAGATTGTGATAAAAACTAGTCTCTGACATGAAAAATTTGCTTAAATCATCAAGAGTCTTTATTGATTCAATTTCTTGAATTAATTCCGGTAAATTTCCAAGACCGTTTTTATTTCGTTTGTCCCAGTCAAGCCAGATCGAATATAAATTTTTGACGAGTTCAGCATCATGGCCGGTCAAATTTTCATCAGTCATAATAGCGCGTAAATCTGCGTCAATTTCGTCCTGTAATTCAGTAAATGCCGCATTGCGTGAGTAACCGGGCTTGAGTTTTGCATTAACTAGCCATTCATGATTAATTGATCCGTAAAAATCATCTTTTAAGGCGGGATTATAATTTTTTGCTGCTCCGATTAAATTAGTATTAAGCCAGGGAGTCTGCCCGGCCTGTTCGCCTGCAAAAGCCCTGACTGTGAATAATGACATCATTATAAATAATGCCGCTAAAAATTTACTGCAATACATAAAGAGTGCTGCCTCCTGAAGCGTAAACAGTCCCGCCGTCCACTGCAATATGAGGATAAAGTCCGAGATTTACATTAAATCTCACTGCGCCCGTATTCGCGTCGAGAACGTAAAGAGTCCCGCTTGAATTTGCCGCAAAAACAAGTCCGCCGGAAATTATAATATTGCTGCTGATTTCGCCGCCTGATTCTTTGCTTAAATCTGACTCCCATAAAATTTGGCCGTTTTTCTCGTTAAGTGCTGCGACTGATCCCCTGCCAGTTCCTACAACTACAAGATTATTGCTTACTGCCGGAGAAGTTGTTACAACGTCAGAAACTTTTACATGCCATTGAGGGACAATACCTTTAATTTTTACAGACTGGACTGATCCGTCCCAAGCTGAGAAATAAACATTTCCATTTGCTACAACAGGTGTATTAACTGCACCGCCAGCACCGCCGCCGCCTGTTCTTTTTCCGTTATTAGGGGCGATAAAATCAAGTTTTCCGTCATAACCTGCCAAGAATACACAGCCCTCACCATAACCGGGGGCGACTCGGACTCTCTGAATACCGCCGGCATATGTCCATAAAGTGCTGCCGTTTTTCGCGTCTACTGCGTATAAATTCCCGTCATCGCGTGTAAAGAATACCATTCCGCCGCCAACTGCTGCACCGTCGCTCATAGTTGACGAGACACTATCAGACGTAACGGGGAGACTCTGCCAAATAAATGCGCCGTCGGAAATTCTCAAGCAAGTTACTACGCCTTCACCGTCCGCAAAAATTGCATTATTTCCGGAAATTACAGGAGTCCCTTTGATTGTATTCGCGACTCTATAGCTCCAGATCATTCGGCCGTTATTCTTGTTAATTGCTACGATGTCGCCTGTTTCTGTTCCGAATAAAATAGTGCTGCCGGAAATTGTAATCCCGCTTGTTATTGAACTCTGAACTTTAGAAATTTCTCTTGAACGTCCGGAAAATGCCGACGCTGCTGACACTACAAGAATTACTACTAATAAAGCTAATAAAAATTTTTTCATGATTATAAATTCACCTCGATAAAATTATACCCCCCGATATAACCGGAGGGCTAAGTGTAAATATGTAATTTTCTTGATTATTTATTTTGCGGGAATTAATACAACTTGTTGATCGGCATCATAGGGATCTGAGAAATCCATAACTGCGGCGCGTTCTTCAGTCATAACTAATGCAGAACAAATCATATCGATTCGCCCAGTTTCGAGAGCTTCCGGCAATACTTCAAATCTATAATCTACCATGATTAATTCTTTGTCTAACTTTTTAGCAACTGCCGCGCAGAGTTCTACGTCAATCCCCGAAAATCCTTTAATTGTCCTGACTTCATACGGGGGGAATGCAGCCGCACAACCGACCCATAATTTTCCGTTCTTGGCTCCGAGATTGAAATCAATAGCTGCCGGGTCAGGCTCTTCAACGTGAATATATTTCGAGATTATAGCCGCTAATGTGCCTTCTTCTTTTATCTCGACTAATGCTTTATTCACACTCTTGAGAAGTTCCTGATTTCCTTTCTTGACTGCGATCCCGTAATAACTGCTGTAAAGTGTTTCGGGCAAAATTTTAATAGCCTGCTCATTTGCCGTGAAAAATCTTGCAGGTGATTCGTCCATAACAACAGCGTCAACTTGGCCGACCTTGAGAGCTTCAATTAATGCTGCTACATCTTCATAGACTAAAATATTATCTTGAGAATCTTTCAGCATTTCACGAATTAAACTCTCACCGACTGAGGCATTTTGCACACCTACTTTTGAGGCTTTGAGGTCGTCAATTTTCGTAATTTCTGCAGACGAACAACCGGCGAATAGGGCTATTACTGCGAGAATTAATGCGATTCTAATAAATTTTTTCATGTTATAGAGTCCTCCTTCTAATAATAATAGCCTCTTCTCATCATTTCGCGGCGTTCACGTTCCCAGCGTTCCTGTTCTCTTCTTGCTCTGTCTCTGCGTTCGGCCTCTTCTATTCTGAGTCTGTTGCGTTCTTCGGGCGTTAAAGGTCTCATAGGACGAGGTGCGGGCGGGACTGGTCTAACTTCAGGATAATGAGTTCTCCCATCTGGCCTGACATATGGCGCAGGACGTGGAGGAATCGGAGTCGGCGGCACTGGACGCGGCGGGACTGGCTTAGGTACAGGACGGGGTAATGGACGCGGTTCGGGTCTCGGCACTGGACGCGGCAAAACTTGAGGCTGCTGAGGAGCTACAGGAACTACAGGCCTATATCTTACCGGAGGGGAAGGGGGCGGAACTACAGGCCTGGGAGCTTCTATAACAGTTGACGATTTTGCAAAACTTGTACCGGCTGTTAAAGTAGCTGCGAGTATAAAGAATGCTGCAAATTTCTTGAATCTCAAATTAATAACCTCCTTATAAAATTTTATTATTTCTTGTCAGCTGATTCCGGTTTATCAGCAAGCACTAAGATTACTTCTTGATCTGCATCATAAGGGTCGGAGAAGTCCATAACTTTTTCGCGCTCGTCTGAAATTGTGAACGCTGAACAAATCATATCGATTCGCCCTGATGAGAGAACTTCAGGCAAAATATCAAACTTGCAATCAATTATAACAAGTTCCTTGTCTAATTTTTTCGCAATTTCCGCGCATAATTCGATGTCAATACCAGCAAATCCGCTTTCAGTCCTAACCTCATAAGGCGGGAATACAGCAGAACAGCCAACCCAGAGTTTGCCGCCTTTCGCACCCTTGTTAAAATCAATCTCTGAAGGGTCAGGCTCTGCGTTTATATATTTCGCAACAATACGCGCTAAAGTTCCCTCGTCCTTAATCTCAATGAGTGCCTTGTTTACCTCGTCGCGGAGTTTATCACCCTTCTTGAATGCTATTCCGTAATAAAAGCTGTTTACAGGTTCGGGCAAAATTTTAAGTCCTTCAGTGTTAAGTAAAAAATATCGAGCTGGAGTCTCATCAAGAACTGCCGCATCAATGAGTCCCATTTTTAGAGCGTTAATTAATTCCGAAACACTTTCATAAACGAGAATATTATCGGGTGAATCTTTTAGCATTTGGCTTATAATTGCATGAGCTGCTGAAGAATTCTCGACACCAACTTTTGCGCCCTTAAGATCGGCCACTGAAGAGACCCCGGCGAATGCTGCTCCGGCCATTATAGCAATCACAGCGAGTAATAATACAAATCTTGTAAATAATTTCATGTAAACCGGCCTCCCTTACTTGCGGTTATTCTTGATTATTTCGGTGAAGATTTCGCCCATGATTTCAGCTTCCCGGTCATGTCTGCGCTTGCGTTCCCAGTCACGTCGCATTTGTTCTTCATAGGCTCTGCGTTCAAATTCGCGTGCTTCCCATTCACGGCGCTCTCTTTCTCGGCGTTCGGCTTCCCAGCGCATTTGATCCCGTCTTGCCTGTTCTCTCAAATAATAATCATCAGGCGGAGGAGGCGGCGGAGGAACTGGCACAGGAACAGGAACAGGCCTATATCTTACCGGCGGAGGAGGCGGCGGGGGCGGAGGGACTGGCACAGGCCTATATCGCGGCGGTGGTGCTGAAATGTAAGCAGCTGAGGCAATCCCATAAACGCAAATAGAAAACATTGCGGCCAAGAAAAAAATTGCTGCTAATTTTTTGATTCTCATGTTGACCTCCTAATTATATAAATATAAATATTGATTATTGCAAGAAATTATATACCCTCTCCCGCGCGAGTGAGTACAGCAAATTAACAGAGAGGGAATAATAATTACAGAAAGTTATACATACTGTTCGATTTGATCATGAACGACGACGAGATTATTAAAATCTTCAATTTTAGGACGCTGCACCATTATGGGCTCTCTTACATGAATATATTGCGTGTCGACTCGCTTAATCGTGAATCCCCTTTCAAGACGGCTCGCAAATCCGCTAGTGTTTATTATGCTGCTGGTCTGCACAATTTGCATTGACATATTAACCCCTCCTTGAGTTATGAATTTATATATATTCTACACTAAAAAATTTCTTATGACTTCATAGTGATATAATATTTTTGCTGTGCAGCATTCTTGCGTAAGTCCGAGCAACACGGGCAGACGCATTTTTTTGTGCCTCCCCGAACAAAATAGGAAGGTGTAAAACTTGAATTCAAATGATTTTCTCGAACGCGAGCCGGTAAGCAAATTGCTTGTAAAATATTCAGTGCCGTTAATAATTTCTTTACTTGTTGCAGCATTATATAATATCGTCGATCAAATTTTTATAGCAAATGCCGGCTATTTAGGCTCAAACGGGAACGCAGCAAATAATGTAGTATTCCCCTTGACTGTAATAGCCCTTGCTTTCACATTATTAATAGGCGACGGGGTTTGTGCTTTTGTGAGTATGAGTCTGGGCTCAAGAAATATCAAACAGGCCGGCGACAGTGTAGGGAGTGCGGCTTTACTCTCTTCAACAACGGGAATAATAATCGCTATAATTTATTATATTTTCCGTGAAGAGCTATTAACTTTTTTCGGCGGGAGAATTAACGACGAGACATTTAATTTTGCGCTTGAATACTTCACGTTTATAATTCCGGGGATTCCCTTTTATGTATTCGGCCAAGCAATGAATCCTATAATTTCAGCAGACGGCAGCCCGAATTATGTAATGTTCTCGACCTTAATGGGAGCTGGTATAAATATAATTCTTGATCCCGTGTTTATATTTATATTTCACTGGGGACTGATGGGAGCAGCACTCGCAACGATACTCGGACAAATTTTCACGGCGTTTATGTCGGCCCGCTATATAGCATTTAACATGAAAGCTATAAAATTTTCACGCGAAAATCTTTCATACAACACAAAATTAATGCGTCGTTATCTGCCGCTTGGCATGTGCAGCTTTTTATCGCAAATTTCACTAGTTATCAGTGTCGCCGCTGTAAATCTCATGATCAAGAAATACGGTGCATTAGATAAAATTTTCAGTCAGCCTGAATATTCGCAAATTCCTATGGCAGTAATCGGCATAGTCATGAAATTCTTTCAAATTGTAATATCTATAGTCGTAGGACTCTCGGCAAGCTGTACACCTATAACAGGCTTTAACATGGGCGCGGGAAGACCTGACAGAGTCAAAAAATTATTTTCTCTGTTACTTGCTTGTGAAATAGTAATAGGCCTGATTGCGTTTATAATAGTTGAATTATTCCCGGCAAAAATCGCTGATTTATTCGGAGCCTCAGGAGAAAGTTTTTATTATGCTGCTTTCACTGTAAAATGTTTCAGGACTTATTTGTGCCTGATAGTTCTTGCTTGCGTGAATAAGGCGGCATTTATATTTATTCAAGCAATGGGAAGGCCGTATATTTCTGCGGGACTGTCAATTACTCGTGAAATAATTTTCGGAGCGGGCTTAACAATTTTGATGCCGTTATTCATGGGACTTGACGGCGTTTTATGGTCAATGCCTGCGAGCGATGGACTCACGTTTATAGTATCTCTTGCAGTAATAATCATGATTTATAAAGAATTAAGCCGGCCGGTTAATAATCTCGAATACTAAAAATTTTTTGCTCAGGACTCGCGCGGGTCTTGAGCATGTATAATAATACATGAAGACATTAAAATTTTTTGCTTGTCAGGGCAATAAATATTATCGCTCAAACAAAATTATTTCTTAATCTGCCAGTAATAAAGCAATTATAATAATTCACAATCACCCGCAAAAAATCTAATAAAGCATATAACACTAAAAATTTTACGCTTAAATTATAATTATCTTGACAAACTCGCAAAATTATCATAAAGTTTTTATGCACAAACTAAAATTTTTACGAGAGAAAATATAATGACAAATAAAAGCGTGAATTTAATACAAATTTTTATGGAACACACAAAGAATTCTGACACTGAAAATTTTATCAGGAATATATTATTTTGTTTCGGAGCACCGACTATTAAGGGCTTAAAAGCTGCGTGCTTGATAAATTTCAGGCGTAATCAGGACGAAAATATGCGCTCAATCTGGAAATTAAACGCGTCTAAGTGGCTTGATTCGCTAGGTGTAGAATGGCTTTTACTGAATGAACACGAAAAATTTAATAATAATGCTCTCGTTATGATTTATAGGCGTGAATTGCTTTCAAGGGCTTTAACATGTAAGAAGGCCTGCGAGATCTTAAAGAGTCAGGGCTACCCGGTGAATAATTTAGACTCGTGCTTAAAATGTTTATGCGAAAAATTTTGCTCAAGATTCCCGCATGAAATCGGCCTGTTTCTCGATTACCCGCCCGATGATGTTAAATGCTTTATGGAGAATAAACGCGCAAAAAATTTATTAAATCATACTTACTGGAAAGTTTACAGCAATAGTAATATCAAGAAGGCACGCCGGACTTACCGCAAATATAAGCGAGCAGAGTACGACGCAGCCCGAATGATTTTATCTTTATAGGAGGTTATATTATCATGGCAAAAGTTTTAATTGTCTACGTATCAACAACAGGGAACACCGAGAAAATGGCCGATGCTATTTATGAAGGTGCTAAGGCAGCAGGTGCAGACGTAACTTGCAAGACAGTCGGGGACGCTTCAGTAAGTGAACTCGCAAATTATGATGTAATAGCGTTCGGATCTCCCGCAATGGGCGCAGAAGTAATCGAGGAAGCAGAAATGGAACCGTTTTTCACGGAGGCAGCAAGCGCAATTAAGGGCAAAAAAGTTGCTGTATTCGGCTCATATGACTGGGGCGACGGCGAATGGCTCAGGACATGGGAAGACAGATGCAAAGAGGCAGGCGCAAATGTTATCGCAAGCGTTAAAGCCCATCTCGAACCCGACGACGACGCTATTAAAGAATGCAAGGATTTCGGCGCAAAACTCGCATAAAAAAATTTTCGGCCTCCTGAGTATTAATTTATTCGGGAGGTCATTAATCTTGTAAATTCTATACTTCCCAGCGTTGACAAATGAATATGATCTATAAATAATGACGGGTCAGAATGTGAAAATTTATAGCCGGTCCCGGAAATATTGAGCCGGTTTATTAATTCTTGAGAGATAAAATATTTTGCTTCATTCTCGCGCAATAAATTTATATATTCCTGCATTATACTTGAATAAATGCCGCTGTTGATCGTGTCAAAAAATTTCGGAGTCTCTATAAACACTAGATTTATATTATGCTCGCGGCAAAGTTTTATAATTTTCGTGATTGCTTCTTTCTGTAAATTATTAATATTGCCCGTGCCTGTTTGAGGGACTGGAGTAGAGTCAAGAATTTCGCGTGTAGTTCCTGAAAGATTGCCGAGAGTCGCCCCCTTGTGATAGCGGTTTGCAACGAGTTTTTTATACAGCGGCCATAATAAAAATATATCATTACCAGACGAAATAAATAACTCCCATGTTAGAGCTAAATAATTTTCTTGATTGCGCGTTATAGTTTGCCAAAGTGCAATTTTCAGGCTTAAGGGCGAGTCAAATATCATGCGTGACTCGGCGAGTTTTGACTCTTGAGCGGCTGAATATGCGTACATATCGAGATATAAATTTTTTATTGCTGTATTATGCTTGATTAAATATTCAATTACTAGTAATTCAAGAGTGGGATCAAAGCCGTTATAAGCAAGTATAAAAGAGTCTGGCCCAACTTTTTCGGCCTCATTTATATTTATTCCGCGTCCGAACATTGACGAGCCTATATAAAGATTTGTTATCTCACCGAGTTTAGCAGCTTTATAAATCCCCTTGTCAATTTGCAAGCTCAACTCACACGAATAAATATTTTTTACAGCAAGAAAAGCTACACAAGCAAGTAACGCAAGAAATAATATTTTGATTCTCAGAGTCATTAAATAATTCACCTTTCATAATGCTATAATCATTATAAATTTTCCGGGCAATATCAGCAAAAAATTTCATGAGAGAATGCAAGTTTTACTAATACATTTACTAATACAAAAAGTTAATCTAATTACAGTAATAGCAATAACTCACAGAGATAAAAATTTTCGTATCATTGCAATTTTTTTTATCGTGTTGATTCATAAAAAATTTTACGTGGAAAATAAAATTATTTGCTCCCTCAGGCTTTGAATGAGTCCCACATTCGTATCGAGTATCACTGCCCGCCCGATAAAAATTTTTCAGCGCAATATTTGCCCATTTAGCTTTAAATGAATCCCCGTTCGTGTCGAGTATCACCGCCGCCCGATAAAATTTTTTTAGCGCAATATTTACCCATTTAGCTTTAAATGAGTCCCTCGTTTGTGTCGAGTAGTGGGGGGGGGGGGGGGGGGCG